>JAEEOK010000096.1 GCA_016284235.1 Succinivibrionaceae bacterium | reverse complement strand
AGCAAAAACAGGTTAAAATTGAAATAGATAATGTTCGAAAAAAGCAGATATAATAAGGAAAAAGGAGTAGTCTGACGCTACTCCTTTTAAACTGTAGTTACCAAAAACTACAGGGAATTTAGGTTTATTTACTGATTGTTTAAAATTCGTCTGTGAGTTGTTCCAAGTGTTTGTGTTTTCGCGGTTTCTCTCGTCAGTGAATTTTTTTATGCCGCTTTTTTGATGTATAATATCACCACTCAATTATCACGATTTAAGGATAACGAACGATATGGCAATACATCCATATGCTGGAAAGCCGGCAAGACTAGAGGATTTGACAAATATTCCTCGTCTTATTTCCGAATATTATCTTAACAAACCTGATATGACTGACAAGACTCAGAGAGTGTCTTTCGGAACATCAGGTCATAGGGGCAGTTCTCTTAACTCGGCCTTTACAGAATCTCATATCCTGGCTGTCAGTCAGGCTATAGCCGACTACCGTGCGCAAAACGGTATAAACGGTCCTCTTTTTATCGGCAAGGACACTCATGCTCTTTCAGAGCCTGCATTTGCAACCGCTGTTGAAGTTCTTATAGCAAACGGCGTAAAGACCGCTGTTGACAAGGATCTGTCCTATACTCCGACTCCGGTCGTATCACATGCGATACTCGTCTACAATGCGTCACAGCACAGTGACAGGGCGGACGGTATTGTAATTACTCCGTCCCACAATCCTCCTACCGACGGCGGTTTTAAGTACAATCCTCCTACCGGCGGTCCTGCCGGTTCGGACATAACCTCATGGGTGGAGGCCAGGGCAAACGATTATCTGGAAAATGATCTCAAGGGCGTTAAGCGTGTGCCGTTCAGCGAGGCTATGAAGAGCGAGCTTCTTATCCGTCATGATTATATGACCGCATACATTGATGATCTTGATAATGTTATCGACTTTGCAGCCATCAGATCTGCCAAAATTAAAATCGGTGTTGATCCTCTGGGCGGATCAGGTGTCTACTACTGGGATCGTATTGCAGAAAAGTATAAGCTGAACATTGAGGTCGTAAACTACCGTGTTGATCCGACCTTCTCATTTATGATGCTCGACAAGGACGGCAAGATCCGTATGGACTGCTCTTCTCCTTACGCCATGGCATCTCTGATTTCTCTGAAGGATAAGTTTGATATCGCAGTTGCGAATGATCCAGACTATGACCGCCACGGTATTGTATGCAAATCCGGTCTTATGAATCCTAATCATTATCTTGCCGTTGCGATTCAGTATCTGTTTACCCACAGAAACGGATGGCCTAAGAATGCCGCGGTGGGAAAGACTGTTGTGTCCTCATCCATTATTGACCGCGTTACAGCAGGTATCGGCAGAGAACTCAAGGAGGTTCCGGTAGGCTTTAAGTGGTTTGTGGACGGACTGTATTCCGGCAGTTACGGCTTCGGCGGCGAGGAAAGCGCCGGCGCATCCTTCCTGCGCAAGAACGGCAAGGTGTGGACCACCGACAAGGACGGTATCATCATGGCTCTTCTTGCTGCAGAAATTCTTGCTGTTACCGGCAAGGATCCTCAGACCCATTATGATGCAATCGCCGCAAGATACGGTCAGCAGATATACAACCGTATCGATGCCCAGGCAACTCTGGAGCAGAAGGCTGTTCTTGCTTCAATGGATCCGGATCTGGTTGAGGCAAAGGAGCTTGCGGGTGAGCTTATAATTTCCAAGCTTACAAAGGCTCCAGGCAACAACGCCGCCATAGGAGGTCTCAAGGTTGTTACTGAAAACGGCTGGTTTGCGGCCCGTCCTAGCGGTACAGAGCAGATTTACAAGATATACATGGAAAGCTTCAAGGGTCAGGAACATCTGGATTTGATTAAAAAGGAAGCAGTTGATATTGTTTCCGCGGCTCTCAGAAAGGCCGGTGTTTAAACTTCACCCTTAAGTTTTTTTTCTGATTTTTTTATATGCCTGTTTCAATTTGAAAACAGGCATATTTTTTTGGTAAAATTAGTCAGTTTTTTGGATAATTCTGAAAGAGTTTTTTTCAGAATCACCTTTACAGGGATTAAAACTGAAGGGCAGGGCTTGTCCGGATGTCTGTGCGTGTCCGGAACATGCACAGAAATCAGTCTTTGACCGCATTAACAGTCAAAGAGAGACTCTGTAAGCAGAGTAAAAGCCGAATACCGTATCTATGTTCTGGAGCAGCCGTTCCGGCATATAAACAAAAGGAAATAACATATGGCAAAGAAGAAAGAAGAAGTCGCAGCAGTGCACGTTGACAAAGACTCTCTTAAGAAGGAAATTGTTCGTCAGCTGAATGTAACATTGGGTACCAGCGAGAAAAAGGCCAGCAGACAGGCATGGTGGAAAGCCACCTGTGCAGCTGTCAATGAGCAGATTTTTGATCGTCTGACCAAAACTCAGCAGTCTCACTACAAACACGATACCAGAGCGGTTCATTATCTTTCAGCAGAATTTCTTATGGGCAGACTGACTGTCAACAACCTGGTCAATCTGCATCTTTACGATGTCTGCGAGGAAGCTATCAAGGAGCTGAACAAGGAACTGTCTTTAGGTTTTGAACTCTCTGATCTTTGTGAGGAAGAACCGGATATGGCTCTCGGCAACGGCGGTCTTGGTCGTCTTGCTGCATGTTTTATTGATTCTCTTGCTACCATGAATCTGCCGGCTGTAGGCTACGGCATTCACTATGAACACGGTCTGTTCCGTCAGGAAATTCATGACGGCCGTCAGATTGAGCGTCCTGATTCATGGCGTGAGTACGGCAATCCTTGGGAAATCTGCCGTCCGGAGTCTGTTCAGGAAATTCAGCTCGGCGGTTACGTTGAGACTGTATTTGAAGAAAACGGTTATATGAAGAAGGTATGGCGTCCTAACCGTGTAATCAAGGGCGTACCTTGGGATATTCCTGTAGTCGGTTATAACGGAAATACCGTAAATATTCTCCGTCTGTGGGAATCAAGAGCTTCCGAGTTCTTTGACTGGGATGTGTTCAATGCCGGCGGTTATGTTGACTCCCAGACCGAAAAATCACAGGCTGAAGTAATTTCTAAGGTTCTGTATCCTAACGATTCAACTGAAGCAGGCAAGATCCTCCGTCTTGTTCAGCAGTATTTCTTCAGCGCCTGCTCTCTTAAGGATATCATCCGCCGCTACAAGCGTGCGCACGGCAATGATTTTTCCCAGTTTGCGGAAAAGATTGCTGTTCAGCTGAATGATACCCATCCTACTATTGCAATTCCTGAACTGATGCGTATTTTTGTGGATGAAGAGAGAATTGAATGGGAAAGAGCATGGGATATATGCTACAAGGTATTCTCATACACCAACCATACTCTGCTTCCTGAAGCTCTCGAAAAATGGCCGGTATACCTCTTTGAGAGAGTACTTCCTCGTCATCTTGAAATCATTTATGAAATCAACAGACGCTTCCTTGAGGAAATCGTTGATCCTATGTGGTCAGGCAATGACTGGATCAAGTCAAAGCTTTCAATTATCGAGGAAGGCGAGGTTCGCAAGGTAAGAATGGCAAATCTCTGTGTTATCGGTTCCCACAAGGTTAACGGTGTTGCAGAAATCCACTCCAAGCTGGTTAAGGAAGATTTGTTCCCTGAATTTGCTCAGATCTGGCCTAACAAGTTCTGCAATGTTACCAACGGTGTAACCCCTCGCAGATGGCTTCTTGCTTCAAACCGCGAGCTCGCTAAGCTTTACACTGAGACTGTCGGTCCGGAGTGGCCTACAAATCTTGAGAAGCTTCGTGATGCCACCAAGTTTGCAGATGACGAGAAGTTCCAGAAGAAGTTCATGAAGATCAAGCATAGCAACAAGGTTAAGCTTGCTGCTGTTATCAAGAAGGAAACCGGTGTCGAGGTTTCTCCTGACGCTATCTTTGACGTTCAGGTTAAGCGTCTTCACGAATACAAGCGCCAGCAGCTCAACCTGCTGTACATTCTTGCCCTTTACCGCAGAGTTCTCCAGAATCCGGATTATGACATGGTTGATCATGTATTTATCTTCGGTTCCAAGGCGGCTCCTGCATACACCATGGCCAAGAATATTATCTACGCTATCAATAAGATTGGCGATAAGATTAATAATGACGAGCGTATTCGCGGAAAGATCAAGGTTGTATTCCTGCCTAACTACCGTGTAAGCCTTGCAGAGAAGATTATTCCTGCAGCCGATATTTCACAGCAGATTTCAACCGCCGGTTATGAAGCTTCAGGTACAAGTAACATGAAGCTTTCCATGAACGGTGCAATAACTCTCGGTACTCTTGACGGTGCCAACATCGAAATCGCTGATGAGGCAGGCAAGGACAACAATGCAATCTTCGGTCTGACTGTTGACGAGGTCAAGGCTCTTAAGAGCAAGGGCTACAATCCGTGGGATTACTACTACAACAATGAAGAACTCAAGTCTGTTCTTGATTGGCTGGATTCTGACTATTTCACTCCTGGCAAGCCTGGTGAACTGTCATGCATTAAGAACGCTCTTCTTAACGGCGGTGATACATATCTTGCTCTTGCTGACTTCGCTTCATACTCAGAAGCTCACAAGAAGATTGACACCATGTACAGAAACAAGAAGAAGTGGGCTCATGCAGCAATTGTAAACTCCACAACTATGGGTAAGTTCAATTCAGATCGCTCAATTCAGGATTATGTAGATCAGATTTGGAATCTCGACAGCTGCGAAATCAGCAAGTAGCAGATCATCTGATATGAAAACGGATCGGATTTAATTCTGATCATCGTTTAGCAGGCGGTACGGCAGATATGAGCCGTGCCGTTTTTTTTATGCTTTTTTCAAAGTTCCTTAAAGAAAGTTTTTAAGGAAAGTTTTATCCGGTTTGGCAAAACAAAGACAGGATAAAAAAAATTATAGTTCACTTCGCAATTGAAAATTTTTTTTCTTTCGCTAAAATTTACCTATATTTTTTTTTTGGAGTTTTTTTCGATGGAATCTGATTTTAAAACCAAACTGCACGATCTGGTGTACAGTAAAAAATTTGAATTGTTTATTATGGTAATCATACTTATAAACTGTGTGGTTATCGGCCTTGAAACCTATCAGCCCCGTCCCGTTTATGACAACATCAGTCTTGTATGTCTTATAATCTATACCATAGAAATATCCCTTCGTTTTATTGTGAGGGACTCTGTCAAATCCTTTTTTTCTTCCGGCTGGAATCTTTTTGATCTGTTTATTGTAGTAGCAGGTTACATACCTGAGGATATTTCTCCGAATGCCGGTATAATTGCAGTGCTGCGTGTGCTTCGCGTATTTCGAATTCTCAAACTGTTCAAGACCAATCTCGAACTGCGTCTCATTATCTCCGTAATGATACGCTCCATGAGAGCTCTGACCTACAATGCCATGGTAATGCTGATTTTCATGTATGTGTTTGCCATTGCAGGTGTTCATCTGTTTAAGCTACCTTCTGCCGATAACGGCGCTACTCCGGAGCAGCTTGAGCAGGTTGCAGTGCTTCTTGAGCAGGCACCGCATGCACCGGGCAATTCTGACGATCCTTACGGGACTCTGACCGAGGCAATGTTTACGCTGCTCAGATGCATGAGCGGTGACGACTGGACGGATCTGCGCTATAACCTTGTTACTGCTTCGAGAATGAATCTGATCCCTGTTCCTCCGGTTGTTGTTTCCATTTTCCACATCTTCTGGTATGTATTTGCCGCATTCCTGCTGATTAATCTGGTTGTCGGTGCTGTTATCAATAATTACCAGGAAATTATGGAGGCGGAAAAGAAAAATATTAAGGAAATCAGCGACAAGCTGAAAGACTGATTTCTGCCTTTTTGTTTATCTGATTGTGCCGTAAAACCGCGTCCTTCAGGGCTCGGTTTTACGGCATAAAATTTTTCTGACGGCAGATGGACTTTATCTTTCTTAATGAGGCAAACAGTCGCAGAGTCTGTGAAGTGAACTGTATTGCAGGTCAGGAGCTGGGATTCTCCTGGAGAAGTCTGCAGCATGCCGTTTGAAAAGGCAGGGATCCCATCCCCTTATATGCAGAGGAGAACGTCAGCATCTCACTGTGCGGACAGATTTGTTCTGCACTCAAATTCAGATTTTAAGTCTTTTTTTGCTTAGACTTCAGTTATTGATTCAGTCGGACAGGCCGGTCCTTTAATTCAATCCGCGTCATGATTTCTGACTGTACATTCATATTTATCACTATATTAAGAATTTTAATTCCGTGTACAGTTTTCTTCTTAATGATATTTGAGGATTTTCCTCACAGGTCTGTTTCGCCGTCCCTTCGTGAATATATCAATTCCGGCGGATCCTGCCGCCTTAATTTTGAAGTTCTAAAAAGGCCTCTGATATAATAGGACAGGGCTTGATCTTACCGGCAGTCCTGCTGATATATCTGCAGGCGCCTCGGTTTTAAAAGAGCAGCGGATAGCCGGCCGCAAGGCAAATATATGCGCAGACGTTCTGAAGAAAGATTTGCATAAATGAGAAGGGCTTATGCAGCAGTCTGTTTTGTGTACGGAATCAGCCGCAGAATAAAATTGTCCGCCGGCAGGCGTTCTGATCGGGATATGTGCTTAAAATTATAGATCTGCCGGAGAGGATCAGCGGAAACTGATACGGCAAAAAATTTCCCCCGGAAAGTGTACAGTTTTGATTTATCCCGCTCAGGTTCTGTTAATGATCTGATACCTTCAGTTCGGCACCTAACCGGAGCTTTTGAGTTTTAGTAAAAAACACTGTGGATTTTTTATGAAAATTGTTATTGATGAAAATATTCCTTTCGCAGAAGAATTTTTCGGCAGTCTCGGTGAACTGGTGAAAGTCCCCGGACGCAGTATTCCCGGGGATGCTCTTGCAAAAGCTGACGCTCTTATTATCCGCTCGGTCACAAGAATCAGCGAAGATTTGCTGGATTCGGCGCCGTGCCTTAAGTTTGTAGGTACATGCACCATAGGTACGGATCATGTTGATGCCGGGCTTCTTTCTCAGCGCGGGATCGCCTTCAAAAGTGCTCCGGGGTGCAACCGCATAAGCGTGGGGCAGTATGTAATGTCATCGCTGTTCTTTCTTGGTGAAAAGGAAAACATCTCTTTGAGAAACCGCAGCATCGGCATTATCGGCGGAGGAAATACCGGATCCAGCGTCGAGTTTTATGCAAAGCTTCTGGATATGGATGTAAAAGTCTATGATCCGTATCTTCAAACCGGCGGCAGCCCCCGTGAAAGAAAATACGTTTCCTTTCAGGAAGCTCTTGATTCAGATATTGTAACATTCCATGTTCCTTTGACCAGGGACGGCGAATATCCGACGCTCCACATGTTTTCAGGTGAGGTGATTAATTCCGTAAGATCCGGAACTGTGCTTGTAAACGCGTCAAGAGGCGATGTATGGGATAATGCGGCCTTGCTTGAACGTATGAAAGACCGAGGAGATCTTACTCTGATTATGGACGTTTGGGAGCATGAGCCGGAGGTTCTGATTCCTCTTATCGGCCATACTCTGATATCCACTCCGCATATAGCCGGTTACAGCACGGAAGGAAAATTAAGAGGCACCTCCATGATAGCATCTGAATTCTGCCGTCACTTCGGACTGGGAGCGGATCTTCCGCAGGAGAAGGAACTGCTCGGCATATCTGATGCAGCAGTCAGACATTCATGCGACTCGTTTGAGGAGACATGGAGAGCCTATGCTCTTGATGTATACAATCCTCTCCGGGACAGTCTGATATTCAGGGAAAAATACAGGGATCCGGCATCCTTTGATTTAATGCGCAAAAAATATCCGGGTCGCCGTGAATGGTCTTCCATAAGAATCAGTATAGATAATGCGGAACTTAAAAGCAGAATGTCGGAAGCCGGCTTTACTGTTGTCTAGGCACTTTCAGAAAATGTGCTGAAAGGTTCCGTGTCACCTTGCTGATCCAGCGTTTTCAGAATTTGTTCATGGTATGTGATGATCCCTTAACCATTAAATTTTCCATTTGTACCGTGATTAAGACCTTTCTGTTAAAATATACATTCAGATTGCTACGGTCCGGATCGCTGCAGATTTGGATCTCTTTGAAGATTATTGACAGGATTTTGTATGAAAAGCATATCGCTTGCGGTTGCCGGAACTGATACGGCACAGGGAAAAATGTTTCTTGAAAAGCTGCAGGAAAATGAAAATATAGAAATCGCCCAGCTGTATCCTCTTGAAAAGGTTCCTGATGACTATGATGCAGTCAGGTTCAGACAAAAAAATTATATCAAGGAGAAGCTTGATGATTTTGACTTTTCAAAAGTAGACACCGCTGTATTTTTCTGCAGTCCGAAGAATGCCAGGGAGCCGGTACTGAGTGCGCTTGAAGCCGGCTGCAGAGTAGTGGATGCCACCGGTGGAGAACCGGTCTGCGATGAATATATCATGATGATCCCGCAGATTAACGGCAGCAGGGTTTCCGATCCAGAGTGCAGTTATATAGTGTCCCCTTCTGCCGGTGTTATTTCCTGCGTATCGGCGGTCTGGGAAATAGCAAATAATTACGGCATTCAGTATCTGAATGTCACCGCACTTGAATCTGTGTCTGTTGCAGGTCATGAGGCTGTAAAGGAGCTGGCCGGTCAGGCGGTTGCACTGCTTAACGGAAAACCTCCTGTTATGAAGAATTTTCCTGCACAGGTGGCGTTTAATGTGGTTCCTTCAGCGGATCAGCAATGTGACGGGGATGAGATTCTCAATGAAACGGAGCGTCAGTATTCCAGGCATGAAAGGGAGCAGATTAAGGGAATTGAGCAGTTTGTTTCAGGCATAGACGGTTATGTTACCTATAATTCCTACACCGTGCCGCTGTTTTACGGATACTGCGCTCATTTGACATTCAGAACGTCGGTTACCGTAAATCTTCCGGAGATCCGTCATCTGATTTCTAAGAGCGTTATAAACGATTATATACCATCCGAGACGGTGACTCCTGTAACTCACGGAGTTGACAGATCACGCCAGGTTGTAACCAGACTGCGTAGCTGCACCGGAGCAGAGGATGAGTACAGCATGTTCGTTGTTATGGATAATCTTCTTACAGGATGCGTTTCCAACTGTATCGGAATCATTGAAAATATGATGAAAGACTGGTGATTTTTCAGCTGTTGGACAATTAAGCTGTTAAAAATAGCATGTATTTTGCATTGCCTTTCAGAGTGTGATGCTTTTAATGGATACCCTGCCATATGAAAAAAGGATTTTTAAGATCTGTTGCAACAATTATCTGCATGGCAATCTGTGCCGGTGCAGCGGCAATTAACAGCAATGATATAGAAACCGGAACCTCCTCGCGCGGTGCCTCTATTGAGACCTTCTACGTTGAGATTAAAGGACCGGGCGGTCAGGTATATACCGATCCGAAAGCTGAATCAGGAAGACATCATACAATTCCTGCAAACAGGCTTCATCCCCGCAGACGCGGTGATCAAAACGGCCAGTCCGCAAGGCCTTCCGCCAGAAGTGAAAATATAGGTTTTTTCACATACAGCGGGTTTCCGGCTGACTACAATGTCAATAAAACGGCAGCAACTCTTCCTATTGAGCCTGGACAGACCATTTTTGATCTGGCCAGGAAAACAAAGGATGTCAAGGTATCTGTAAATCAGCAGGTTGCATCCATTTTCAGAAAGAACATCAAATGCTTCAATGACGGCAGTCTTGATTCTGTTGTTCCCGGTTGCATGTTTAAGATCCCGTCAGCTCAGCAGGCGGCCGCTGAAGACAAGGAGCTTGCGAAGAAACTTTATGCGCAGCGCGGAGTAAGCAAGTCCGAGTTCCAGTATGCCAAAACCAACTGTCCTTCAGGTCTGTGCGGCCAGCCGTCCACCGACAGGGCCGATACTTCCGTGCCTGATGAATCAAAGCAGGAGACAGCAAAGGTTCAGCAGAATACTCTTACACTTGAAAATGACAGCAAAGATGCCGGAGTTCATTACTACCAGGGTGATAAGAAGCAGGATGACGGCAGTGACAGGGGGAAGGAGGTAAAGCCTACAGAGACTACTGTTATTCTTGTTGACGATCACGGAAATAAGACCACACCTGAGGAGCTTGTTGCAGCCAATCAGAGAAAAGTAAGTGATAAAACCACAACCTCCGGGGCTTCCCTGTCATTTAACGGTGATAATGTAGCGGGAAAAAACTCCAAGGGTGAAATTATTGATGAGGTTTCAAAGGAGGTCTCCAAAGAGGTTTCCAGAAGAATGGACGGCAAATTTGATGATATCAACAGCCGTATTGCCACATCAAATTCAGATATTTCGAATATCAGCAGGGAGGTATCGGAGCTTAGAGCCCAGAATGCCGCTCTTATGCAGCAGATGAGCAGACTTAATGATCTTCTTGAAAAGAGAGAAAATGAAACTTCAGAGGTTAAAGCAGAGTCTGAGGTTCCGTTGAGTCTGATAGCAGGTGCCGGCATAATTATAATGATTCTGCTGATTATTGTTACATATCTCTCCTTCAGAGTACGCCGTAAGCTGAGCAGTGAAATGGAAACCAGCGTGGATGACGAGCTTGAGGAGACCGGTGATTTTGATCATCTCATGTCTCTTGATCCTATTGCCATGGTGCCGACTGACGGTGAATCGCCTAATTTTGATGCGGCTCCTTCATCCGGCGCTGATCTTAACAGTGAGAGTCTGGGTATTGATCTCAACCGTGCAAGTGATGAGAAGCCTAGGGATAAAAATTCTGACAACTCTTTCATTATTGCCGATGATTCCTCTGCGTCCACGATTGATCTGGATGAGGAAACCTTTCAGAAAGCCGATATCGGATCCACTGATGTCGTTACAGAGGATCCATCAAACCGCGAGCAGGTTGATATTTCACAGAATGATGATCTTGTGCCTAAGGATCTGAATACTGAGCTTGATGAGAGTGATTTTCTTGAATCTATGCCTAAAGGGAAAAGCAGTGTCGATCTGGAAAGCAATCTTACAACCCGTGATATCGATGAAATTATTTCCGAGGCAAGCGGTGTTATTGAAGAGGACAGTCCTCTGGCCAAAGCTTCAGGCATGAAGACAGGTTCCGGTGCGGCTCAGAACGCGACAGATGATGATATTGACGCCATCCTTGCATCTATGGGTGACAGCTCAGGCGGAAACGAAAATGCATCCTCTGATGATATTGACGCTGTCATTTCTGCAAATTCCAGTGTTTCTTCAGAAACAGCGGATGATTCCGTAAAAAATCCGAATACCGGTGACAAATCTGATGAAAAGGCATCAGATGATGATATAGATGCAATATTTGCATCTGCGGGAGTAAATTTAAATGAAAGTAAGCCTGTGGCTGAAGAAAAGGCATCAGATGATGATATAGATGCAATCCTCGCATCCATGGGGGGAGATTCAAAGGAAAGTAAGCCTGTAGCTGAAGAAAAAGCGTCAGATGATGATATAGATGCAATTCTCGCATCCATGGGGGGAGATTCAAAGGAAAGTAAGCCTGCAGCTGAAGAAAAAGCATCAGATGATGATATAGATGCAATCCTCGCATCCATGGGGGGAGATTCAAAGGAAAGTAAGCCTGCAGCTGAAGAAAAAGCATCAGATGATGATATAGATGCAATCCTCTCTGCGGCTGGAGGCGGAGACAGCAAGCCGGCAGCTGATGAAAAGGCATCTGACGATGATATTGATGCAATCCTCTCTGCGGCTGGAGGCGGAGACAGCAAGCCGGCAGCTGATGAAAAGGCATCTGACGATGATATTGATGCAATTCTTGCTTCAGCCGGAGCGGCAAAAGACGGATCCGCGGCAGTGAATGATGAAAAGATGTCTTCCGATGATATTGACGACATACTTAATTCAATTTCCTCTACTGCAGAATCTGATCCGGTGGTTCCCGCCGCTGTCAGTGAAAGCGAAACAGTAAAAGTTGAAAATGAAACAGTTGATGCCGACGATATTGACGCTCTTCTGGCCCAGTCGGTTCCAGTGGAACCTCCGCCAGAGCTCAGCGACAGTGATGCCAAGGACAGTATCAGTCTTGCCAAAGCCTATCTCAGCATTGATGATAAGAACAGCGCCAGGGATACTTTGCTTGATGTAATAAAGCGGGCGGGACCTGAATACCGCCAGGAGGCAGAACAGATGCTGAGTAAGATTTAATGCGTATTGCACTTGGAATAGAATATGACGGCAGTGCATATCAGGGATTTCAGCTTCAGGATGATGTGAGAAGCATCCAGGGTGAACTGGAGTCTGCGATAGGAAGAATAGCCGCTCAGGACGTCAGAATTATCTGTGCCGGCAGAACCGATGCCGGTGTTCACGCAACAGGGCAGGTGATTCATTTTGACTATGAGTCATCAGGAAAGCCGCGCAGTACATATGCCTGGAGCAAGGGAGTCAATGTCTTTCTTCCTCCGGATATTGCGGTTCGCTGGGCTGCGGAGGTTGCAGATGATTTTCACGCCCGTTTTTCCGCCTATGCCAGAACATACCGTTACATAATCTGGAACGGCAGGCAGCGGTGCGGCATTCTCTCAGGCGGTCTCAGCGACTATTCCGGAAAGAGTCTTGATTCGGATCTTATGCACGAGGCGGCGCAGTATCTGATTGGAGAAAGAGATTTTTCCTCCTTCAGATCATCTCAGTGCCAGTCTCTTTCCCCTTTCAGAAATGTCCATGAGGTCAGGGTGATGCGTTACGGTGATTTTGTGGTTATAGAGATAACCGCCAATGCATTTCTTCATCATATGGTCAGAAATATTGCCGGTTCTCTGCTGGAGGTGGGGTATGGAAGACGTCCTGCCGAATGGATAGGCGAACTTATGGATGTCTGTGATCGCACAAAGGCGGGGGCAACCGCCAAGCCAGGCGGTCTGTATCTGGTTAATGTGCTTTATCCGCAGCGTTTCGGGATACCGAAGACACCGTCGGGGCCTCTCTGGCTTGACAGTGTCCTTTCCGGTCGGTAATTTCTGTCAGTTGATTTCGAGCAGCTTTTCAAATTCCGGTGTGATCTTCTCGGTTTTGTTCAGAAATGCTGCTTTGCCGCTCCATTCCTTTTCAGTGACATTTTTGCCGTTAATGGTATATTTGCATACCTCTTTTTCACCTTCTATTCTGCAGTTTGCACTGTACCTGTCCTTTGGCCTGCTGTCTTTAAGACTGGTGTAAACATGGTTGAAACCGTCAGGATCACTGCTCAATACCCCGTTTGCAGTGAAGGTGAATGAAGGAGGACCGTATGCGGAGTCGGCAATAAGTCTGATCCCGTCGTTGAGGCTGAATATCTCCTGCTGGGTCTCGTCGTCAGAACTTATCCACAGCTCCGGTATATTGTCCCTGTCTATATCCACAAGAGCCATTTTGCTGCGGTTTTTCATTTCCTGATCATATGCGGTTTTCACATCTCCGCCTGACCATATCTTTGCACCCTTTAGTATGTAGCTGTTTCCGTCCCATGTGTATGTATGCTCGATACTCATAACCGCTTCATCACTTTCGTTGTACATGAACAGAGTATACATGTGCAGATCATCTGAATCTTCATCAAAGCCCGCCGAGGTATCGGTATATTTGTAGCTGCTTTTCTGTTTAAGAACCGGGGAGGAGTACGGGACAAACTCTGATTTTTCCGCATTGTAGCTGTAGAAGCAGATTTCGTTTCCGATTCCCTCGCTGTGTCCGTGAACATATGCATAGACAGGTGTTCCGTCGGTTTTTTTGATTATGCGGGAAATGAAGTAATAGTTGGTTTCATCTTCGATATCATCGCTGGATGCATAGACGGTACCGTCCGTCAGACTGTCCTTGTTGTGTTTAAGATATGCCGACAGGGCGTCGAGGTTCCACTTCGCGTTTACGGCACTTAGAAATTCAGTCATGCCCGGAGCCTTTCCTGTCTTTACATCCAGAACCGTGACGCCGCATTTTAATGAGGTGATAAGATTTCCGTCATCACCGGTGTCTGTCTCACCGGCACAGGCGCAGGTGCTTAAGCTGATGACAGCTGACACAGCAGCTGAAATTATAGTTTTTTTCAAAATGAAACTCCTTTTGTAAAAGAAACAACAGCCCGCAGGATGACGGCAGTGCCGCCTGATGACTGCGAAATGTTAAATCGCTATTTCATATCGATAAGCTTGCCGACTCTTTTTTCTGTCATATCAGCCTGGCATCTGTACATTTTTGTTAATTCCTCTTCCGTACCATTCAGGGTTACAGGACCGCATTTTTTATCCTTCTCCTTTATCCAGTTTCTCTGGTCCGGGAGAGCCTTTTTTCTCTGATCCTTGGTAAGAGCCTTCCATTCATGATTGATATCCGCATCAGTTCTCATGAAGTCAAGCTTTGCGCTGATATACATGTTGTGCTTGAAATCCTCCTCGGATTCATAGACAAAGGCAGCTTTTTCGATTGACGGGAAGCAGTACGGAGAAAAATTTTCACTGTCGGATTCTGAAACGCGGGAGGTGATTTTCAGACTGTCGGGATTGTCCTGGCTGATTGTCAGTATTACCCGGCTTACGTTCTCGTCAGCAGCATCCGGATCATACAGCGGGCAGTGGATAAAACCGTTGTCGTCACTTACGCAGTCTACAAATTTATCCTTATATCTGTAAGTATCATAGTCGCCACTCATGAGTCTGGTGGCCACCTCGCAGGTTCTGAGAACATATATTATTGCTGACATTGAATATTCGCCGGTGGCTTCATCCTTTCTGATTATAATATCGCCGTTGACCTCGGCTCCGTATACCAGCTCCTGCTCCTCCGGAGTATATTTATACTTGGTGTTCTCAAGATTGTGGCAGTAGTAGGCCCCGTTTCCTGAGCAGCTGAAGGAGTTTCTGTTGTGATATGCTCTTGCATTTTCTGATGATACCGGTGCGTAACGGCCCGGTCTGATGTCTGGAGTGCCTGCAAAAGCGGATGTCTGGAACGAAAAAAGTGCAGTCATGACTGCGGAGCTGAGTATTAATCTGGTCAGTGTTTTCATTTTTTGATTACATGTTATGGAACAAAAGCGTCTGATAGCTGTGCACATGCAGAGCATAAACGGAGTGCCGGCGGCATTCAGGGCCGGTTCGCCGGTCAGATCGATCTAGATTTTATCAGTTTGAAGAGGTGTTGAGGATTATTTTTCTCTGTGTTTTTGGATCCGGTTAAAATCCTGAATGCCAGCCGGCATTTTTTTATAATTATGCGATCGGTGTTTCGTTTTTAATGTTATTTGAATAATGTGACAGTTGTAATCTGACACTAATAGTGTTAAATTTAAACTATGGAAGATGAGAAGCATTTTACACTTGAAGAACTGAGTTCGCTTACGGCAATTCCGCGGCGCACCATACGGTTTTATATGCAAAACGGCATTGTTCCCAAGCCGGAGGGTGCCAATCGCGGAGCGTACTATCTCAGAGAGCATCTTGAAAGACTTATCGAGATACAGAAGTGGCAGAAGGCAGGAATAAGTTTAAAGCGTATCAGAGAACTTTTAGACAGTTCCGTACCAGCTGAGGGTTCTTCGCGGACGGCGAAAAACCCCGGAGAGATTACGGTTAAAAGTCACATATATCTCAGTCCAGGATTTGAACTTGCTGTCGATCCTGCTGAAACCGGCATGACGCCGCAGGAGATACGGGATTTGGTAAATCGTTTTTTGCAGATAATTAATGAAAAGGAAGGAGAATCAGATGATACTGAACAGTCTGGAGAAAAGTGAGTTTGCTGTCCTGAAGGACAGAACCGGACATCCGGTACCCCTGACAGGAATAGATGTCACCGGCAGCATAAGTGATGTTTTTTCAAGGGTTACCATTACCCAGACATACGAAAACAGAGAAGAAAAGAATATTGAGGCCGTTTATTCCTTTCCTCTTCCTCTTGACGCTATTCTTCTTGATTTCACCGTTACAATTGACGGCCGGGTTCGTCACGGCACTGTGATGAAAAAGGCCCAGGCCAGAGAAAAGTATGAGGATGCCGTGGAGCAGGGCAACTCCGCCGCCATGCTGGAAAAAATTGACGAGGGACTCTACAGCATGAGTGTAGGCAATATTCTCTCGGGTCAGAAAATTGAGATATCCTTCAGCTACTCGCAGTTTAATATATGGAACGGTCATCAGCTCCGGTTTTATCTGCCTTCTGTTGTTGCTCCGAAGTACGGCGATCCGGCCAAGGCGGGCATAGACAGCTATCAGGCTCCTGTAACGTCTCTTACTGCTCAGAACGCTTTGAAGTGCAGTATTTCTGTTGTCGGAAATCTCAGCAAATGCAGCATTGCCAGTCCGACTCACGAGGTAAAACGCAGTGAGATTGAAGGCGGGATCCAGCTTGCGGTCAGCGCATTTGCAGATCGTGACTTTATCCTTGATATACGTTCGGATTCCAATCCTGTTCCGTATGCGGTAACGGGCAGGGACGGTGACGGGTATGTATCCGCTGTTGCAATGACTCCTGATTTTGGCGAAATGGCGGAAACGCAGCCGCGGTATCTTGATATCATCATTGATTGCTCAGGCTCCATGAGCGGACAGTCAATCGAGCAGGCAAGAGTGGCGCTTAAAAAGATCCTTGACAGACTGACCAGTCATGATTCCTTTAACATAATACGTTTCGGATCCACTGTTGTGCCTCTGTTCAGTGAGCATATGCCGTATTCGGAGGAATCTATAGCAAGAGCCAGGATCCTTTCGGATAACCTGAAAGCGGATCTCGGCGGAACAGAAATTGTCAAAGCTCTCGCCACAGCCTATAAAACTACTGTTTCTGATCGGCTTCATGACATTCTGCTTGTTACTGACGGTCAGGTATATGTTGATGATCAGTTTTACAGTGACGCGGTGAATTCACACTGCAGAATATTTTCTGTAGGTGTCGGATCGGCTGTTTCCGAGGGTATTCTCAGAAAGCTGTCCCAGGTTACCCGCGGTATGCCGGAATTTGTAACTCCTAATGAAGATATGGCGGAAAGAATTGTTCGTCATTTCCAGAGAATGAGTCTGCCGGCGATGGAATCGGAAATAAGCTGGCCTGTAAAGCCGGACTGGGTGTTGCCGGAGAAGAATCCTCAACTTTTCCATGGTGACACTACCGTGTTTTTTGCACGTTTTTCCGGGAAGCCTGAAGGAACGGTGGAGTTAAGAACCGCATCGTCCGAGAATAACTACTCCTGGAATCTGCAGCTTCCGCAGCAGGCGGATGAAACCGAATGCTCGGATCTTGCGCGAATGGCTGTCAGACGCCGTATAACCGGTCGAACTGATGAAAAGGCTGCTGATCTGGCTGAGAAATACAGGCTTGTTACATCTCTTACTAATTATCTCCTTGTTGAGGAAAATGAAGATGCCGATAAGCTCTCTCTTCCAGAGATGAGAACCGTGCCGCAGATGGCTCCTGCAGGATTTCTCGGTGCTGCAACCTGCTGTGCATCTTCCGTACTGCCAGGATTCTTCAGTGCAGCGGTTTTTACCGGCGGCATGATGGCTATGAAAGGGAGTTCGAAGATGTGCTCAAGATCCGCGCCTGAGCCGCAGGAGTGCAACGAGGTGAAGAACAGCGGCTCCGTTTCAGGCACAAAAGTTTATTATGACGGGCTGGTGCTCAGTCTGTCCGGACTTGAAACTGCAGATGTGAAGAAGCTGTTTTCAGAAAAGAGCATTGCGGCTCTGGAAAATTTAGGTCTTCCTAAGGTCGCATCGGCGAGACTTAATGAGATAGTCGCCGGCGGAGTCAGTGAAAGGGTTGTATTTATTCTCTTCCTGAACCGTCTGCTGTCTGTAAAGTCTTCACTGGCGGGAACGTCTGTTGCCGAGTATATAACACGCGGTTACAGCAGACTGGCGGCATCCGAACTGAACATTCCGGCTTCGCTGCAGCCTATGTTTGATGAGTTGTTTGCCGGATCCTGAAGATCAGGGCTGCATTTTGCAGCAATTCAGGCAAGGGGCGGTCATACCGCCCTTTTGGTTCCTTAAACAGACTTTTAAAATGTTTCTCCGGCATGGAATTTCCGGCCGGAGCTTGGAAAAATGGCTGCAGGAATTTTCTGTCACGGTTAAAGTCTGAATTTAATAACTGTCAGCACTGCTGTCTGTAACAGCCGGAGAGAAGAGGTCGTTCAGTACAGGATATCACCTGGCGTCTGTCGTGATTTTTAAACTTAATTTAAGAAATAACGGGATAAGTCATATTGTGAAAAATATTAATTCAAAATTGATTACTTCGGTTTTATTTTTAACCGTTGCTGGATCCTCCGGTTTGGCAGCCGAAAAAGCTGACGCTGTGAAGGAAATGAACGAGATGCTGGCTAATTATTTTTGTTACGACACGGATAGTGTTTTTAAAAGTGTCTGTGAAAGCAAAAATAAGATTGCATGTGAATTTTATGCGGAAAGCGACAGCATATCCTTTCCGGAAATAAAAAGACTATGCTCTGAAAATACGGCATCAGCCTGTACCGTTATGGGACACTTATATCAGAATTTACACGGCGATACAGTAAAAAAGGATTTACCGGCATCTGAAAAATTTTATGAAAAGGCCTGTGAACTTGGTGACGGTGATGCTTGCTACTGGCTCGGCAGATTCTATGCTGACGGCACTGCCGGCAAAAAAGATTATCAAAAATCTTTAACATATCTCAATAAGTCCTGCGGTTTAGATGATCCGCAAGGGTGCCGCCTGCTTGGAATAATGTACGAAACCGGAACGGGCGTGAAGCAAAACCTGGATTCAGCCTTTAAGTATTATGAAAAGTCCTGCCGGTGGATTGGAGATGGATGCAGGTCTCTGAGTTATCTTTACCTGAAAGGAAAGGGAGTTAAACAGGATCCTGAACTTGCAGTTCATTACTATCTCCTGTCTGAAAAAGAATTTGATTCATCATACAACCATGATGAAAATTCAATTATTTCCGGCTCTGAATTTCCTCTCAAGGAATTTAAGAAACAGTTGAAAAATTCCTGTGATGCCGACGATGCCAGAAGCTGTCTGCTGCTGGGAAGAATTTATGACATTTCTGATGAGTCATCAGAGGAGGATCAGGAAGATAAGGAAGGAAATATATACTTCGAAAAAGCATGTGATCTGAATCTTGCCGAGGGGTGCGATTTTGCCGGCAGCGAGTACGGTCTGTATGAAGTTCAGGATTACGGTGTTACAAATTTTGAACAGGCGGAAAAGTATCTTAAAAAGGGCTGTGAATTAAACAGTGCGCATGCCTGTGCACATCTTGCCGCTTTGTACAGTATTTTCCCATATGGTCACGATTATGACGCTAATGATAAACAGGAAGTAAGCAGTGAATCAAAGAGACAGGAGAGGATTAAAAATGCGGATATTCTGAGCAAAAAGGCCTGTACTCTTGATCCCGGCATGGTGTTCGGCAATTTTCAGATGACAATGGATAATGTGCTTATGAGCAGTTATAGTTCGGAGTATTCGTTCAAACAATCCTGTTCAAAATATCAATCAGGCAAAGATCCGCTGATTTTAATGCAGGCTTGCGATCTAAATGATGCATCAGCCTGTCAGGAGCTGCTGGAATATCATTTGGCACTTCCTGAATCCAGGCAGGATTACGGGTTTATTAAGAGACTTATTTTCAAAATTGAAAAACTAACACCTGCTCCGTGCTAATATTTTGGCTCTGTTCTAGAAAAGTGTTGATGTCGAAAAGCGAACTGGGTATCTATGACATAAAAAGTTCTCTCAAATTCTGTGATACCCATGATGATGCCATGTTTCAAGATTCGAGAGGATGTTAAATTTTATGGCTCTCTATAAGAA
The DNA here is from genome assembly GCA_016284235.1 of Succinivibrionaceae bacterium. Classification (GTDB taxonomy): domain Bacteria; phylum Pseudomonadota; class Gammaproteobacteria; order Enterobacterales; family Succinivibrionaceae; genus UBA2804. Next base: position 6,333 of record JAEEOK010000096.1, on the reverse strand, counting down.
TAAGTTGGAGATAATCATTATTCTTATTTCGAAATATCAATAATCTTGGCTCTGTTTAACAAAAGTGTTGATACCGCAGAAACCCAATACATTTCATAGGTATTTATTTTTTTTATTAAAAGTAGATTTTTTTGCCAGATAAATTTGTGCATGTAGTATCATGCCGGTTCCCGGAGCAACACTATTTCTTAACAGAGCCAGAATGAATTAGTGATTTTATAAAATAGAGAGCTGTATACAACACTAATGCACATTACAGTTTGCCTGAATTATATACAGTCTTTTTTTCAAGAGCGCGGACATCACCATTCTTATGAGACTGATGGATGATTTTAGCTCTGATTTCTCCTGCGTGTTCTGACAGATATTTATTGTTCTCAGTATTTTAGTATATATTATGTAAGATATTTACTCAAATAAAACCTACATAAGAAAGATATAAATACTTTTAATTTCAATGAGTTACGATTCTTTTGCAAAAAGATATGAATGAAAAACCAGCAGCTTTGAATAACTGATTAACGACCTCACACATGAATTCAGGGAAGCTTATATAGAGCTAATGGATTCAAATGAAACCCTTTGATTAAAAAATGAACAGTTAAATTGTGAAGTAGATCAAATTATCTTAAATTATGTGACGCGGATCACTATTCTCGCTCGCGAGGGATAACATGTTGTTTTTACAGGTGTTTTTAAATAACAAAAATCATAAAAAACAGGCAAAAGATCCAAAAATGAAAATTATTGTGTTCTCGCTCGCAAAAGGGTGTCTGAAGCCTTGATATTACTAGGCGGAAAAGGTACCCTGTGAGAGTCCGGTATTATTGCCGGCTCAATTGATACATCCATTAAACTCTTGCGTAAACGCAATAGTTTATTGGGTGAGAGTCCGGTATTATTGCCGGCTCAATTGATACACTGATTACTTGGTGCCGAGAAGATCCTTGAGGATCTTGTGAGAGTCCGGTATTATTGCCGGCTCAATTGATACTTGTTAAATAAACACTATCGTCTATAAACCAAGAGGAGTGAAGTGAGAGTCCGGTATTATTGCCGGCTCAATTGATACGGTCTTAAAATTGCACTGCACCCTACTACTTTTCGGTGAGAGTCCGGTATTATTGCCGGCTCAATTGATACTACTTTCCCTTTATCCTCTATGATAGGGGAAGACAGAGTTGTGAGAGTCCGGTATTATTGCCGGCTCAATTGATACCTTACCGTCTTTACGAACGGTAACAAATTCGAGACCAGTGAGAGTCCGGTATTATTGCCGGCTCAATTGATACTAGATTATGCGATCCGCAACGTGCTAAGAACTTGCCAGTAGTGAGAGTCCGGTATTATTGCCGGCTCAATTGATACCCTCTCTGTCTTATACCTTATATTATAGTTCATATTTGTGAGAGTCCGGTATTATTGCCGGCTCAATTGATACACGGTTTCTTTTGCTTTAAGCTTGTCAAATTCTATTTGTGAGAGTCCGGTATTATTGCCGGCTCAATTGATACGACCGAAGCTGTTCGGGATTTTAAAATGCCCTTTGAGTGAGAGTCCGGTATTATTGCCGGCTCAATTGATACACGAAGTTAGATGTCTTCGCAGGCTTTTCTACCTTAGGGTGAGAGTCCGGTATTATTGCCGGCTCAATTGATACCAATCTCAACAGCGTCAGCTTCAGCAGCAGTTAATGTTGTGAGAGTCCGGTATTATTGCCGGCTCAATTGATACTATATAACAAGGTCACTTCGGCACCATTGTGGTGGACTTGTGAGAGTCCGGTATTATTGCCGGCTCAATTGATACGGGTCTTATAACTGCCAAATCTAGGCTTATTTCTCCGGAGGTGAGAGTCCGGTATTATTGCCGGCTCAATTGATACCAGTCCTCACCAGTTGAGGATTCGGTATCATCTTTTCTGCGTGAGAGTCCGGTATTATTGCCGGCTCAATTGATACTAAATATCTTAAGCAATATGTATGGTTCCCACTGTTAGATGGTGAGAGTCCGGTATTATTGCCGGCTCAATTGATACACACCTTAGCCCTCTTCGAGGGCAAAAAAAAAATTACAGGTGAGAGTCCGGTATTATTGCCGGCTCAATTGATACTATGGAATTTATGTTCAGCGGTGCAGATAACTTCAAGTGAGAGTCCGGTATTATTGCCGGCTCAATTGATACGAGAACCATCTCTTAACAGCAAACACCAAGTACACTGAGTGAGAGTCCGGTATTATTGCCGGCTCAATTGATACTTCAGACCAGCGGGACACGTCATTAAAGGTTGTCTCGTGAGAGTCCGGTATTATTGCCGGCTCAATTGATACCAAGAACTAAACGTATAACGGCATTTGAAGATATAGTGAGAGTCCGGTATTATTGCCGGCTCAATTGATACTGATATTGATGAATTGATTGATTACACTCAAAATTTTAACGTGAGAGTCCGGTATTATTGCCGGCTCAATTGATACTGTCAGAGGCAGCCAGAATTACAGGTCTGGATCCGATGACAAGTGAGAGTCCGGTATTATTGCCGGCTCAATTGATACTACCTGAATACTCTCATCGAGTTCAGTTTCGCCGTCGTGAGAGTCCGGTATTATTGCCGGCTCAATTGAAACCATGATCGCCATTTCTAGCAAATAAACTGATCCTGAAAAACGGATAGTGAGTCTGACATGTTGAACAGGTGTGATAGCTTCCTACAAACGGTATTTTTCCGGTCTTTGTGTGTCCGCATACGGGACACCTTTCCCTTTCAACCATTATTTCTGTACGCCTTACAGGCCTCATTTCACGCACGACTGTCTTGGAGTCTTCATCGTATCTGTCAATAATCCAGTGCCTCACCAGTGGTATATGGACCAGGCGTACCGTCGTTGTTCATGTCTGTGCATCTCCTCATGACAGTGCGGACACTCTCCGGGAAACATATCCATCTGCGGCACTGATCCGCTAATTGTGAGGTAGTTATACCCTCTCCTGCTTTCGAAAAAATTCCAACTTTGCTGACGTTCTGACTGAACAAATCCAGGAAATTCTGAAGATATTCTGATACAATTCTGCATGGTATTTTTCCTTATTTTGTTGTTCTAATTTCATATTTTGTAAGGATAAACTATCTCTTTATATATCCTCACAGTTCTTAATTTAGGAGCTGTCTAAGATTTAACCATTCAATTAAAATTTATAGAGAACCTTTTTAACATCCGTGAAATTGGTAAATTATTCGTTTTTTTTAAATGTGTATGAAATCTATAACATTGTTGGGTCTCTGAAAAATTGTCATCCGGCTTTTTGGCTGATAAGAAAATCTGTCCTTTAAACAAAATGTCCTGTGTTTTTTACAAGGCTTGGGAGGCTGTCAGACTAACAATTGAAAATGAAAAGCGGATGAAAACTCACAGGTTCAGACAGGAAAAAAAACTGATTTAAAGGAAAGTTTTGAAATGCGGAAGGTAATTGATGCAGGATTATGACACAGATAAAAAGATAATTGTTTATGAAGATGATCATCTAACTCTTGTATATGATGACGGCTGCCCGTATCTTATTATCAGAGGTGCAAAGTATGATCTGACATCCAGTCCCTATGAGCCATGCCTTTATATCGGAAATGGTGACAGGCTCATTGCTGTACATAATTCCTTCGATCCTGTTTTTGCAGTATCGAAATTTGCAAGGGGTGAGATTGTTGATGCTGTTACCGGAAAAAAATACGGTGCAGAGGATTTCTGCAGAATGCTGGAGTTTGTGATTACTGCTCTCGGCTTTGATACTGATATTTCATATGCTGAGGGTGCAGTAGCGGTCAGAAGGATGATAGAGATCGGAGCAACATCTCCGGAAAATGCTGTTTTACTAAATGAACTGGGGGTGAGAGTTATCAGCGACAGATTCAGTCACTCTAAAAAACTCAGACACAGGGTAATGTATACTGATGACGGCAGAGCCTATGTACGAATTAGAGAATGATGAGTTTTATAAATTCATTGAAAATTATAAGCACAATGTGATTGACTTCTGTATCCTGAAGGATAATGAACCATACAGCGGTGAAAATTCCCACAGGAAAGCACTGTCCTTTGCCATCCGCAAATTTTCTGAATCAGATGATGAATCAAGCTTCGGTTATGACATTGACCTTGCTGCTTCTGTTTCAATAAGTCCTGCTGAACTGCTTGCTCTGCCTGTGCCGTTATCAGAAAAGGTTTTGAGAAGATCTAACGGAACAGTTAAAAAAATCTACAATATCCGGACTGACGGCGGCGAGATCCCGTACTGGCAGGCCTTTATGTTCTCTCCATACGGGATAAATGAGACGGAGGATTTTATAAAGGTAAATTCAAAATTGTTTAATGCGGGATCAGATCATCTTGAAGTGCTTAAATGGTCAACCGACTGGGCTGAGTATTTTGATGACGGGCGCGAATGGTGGGGAAATCTCTGCGTGACTGTGTATGACAGACTTCTTGATCGCTATGTTGTGATTATGGCATCAGCGACTGATTAAAATCTGTAAGGTCTTTTTTTGAATTTATCAAAAGCTTTAGGTTCATGCGCAGAAATGCAGGTTCATAATTAGCTGTTTTTAAGAGCTTCCTTCAGAAAACGTTCATTAACCTGAAGAAATTATGTGCCTGGCTTTCTCATTTGCCAAAGGCAGGGGATTTCTGCCAGTTCCAGCAGCAAGTGCTGGCTCCTGCTTGATCTCTGGTGAGATCACTTCACTGGCACTACGGCTGTGCCCCGGCCTGATTTGTCGTCATTGAGAAAGCCGAAGCCTGTCTCTGCTGGCAGGGAAGATTATACCTAATTTTATGCCTTATATCCGCACCTTAAAGGACGTGGTTTACGGCACAACCGGATAAACAATTATCATGATTCAATCCCGGATTTTTCAGCATCGGACCGGGCATTTCTGCTTTTTGAAATCTTTGCATTATGCAAAACTGGCATCTGATTCATACACGACTGTGAATATAATCGCAGCTTTTAAATTGCCAGCTTTTTATTATCAGTATGTGCCGCTGTTTGATTTAGAAGCAAATTACATCAGTAATATCAGGTTGTTTTTTGTACAGTTTATATGCTTCAGATGCATAATTATGCAAACAAATATATACCTGAAATTTTTGGTTCTGTATATTTTTTGATTGATAATTATTAATGTACAGTCATAATCTGCAAACATATGCGGTTCAAGAAAAAAAATTTTTTTTAAATCCATTTTTTCTTCAGTCAATAAAAATATTATCGTAATAATCTGCTGTCAATACAGAATTTATATATGTTTTGCCTCATTTTACCCCGATATATCTCTCCAGACTGCTGCGACAGAGAGTTTGCATTCAGAATTTCTGATTAAAATTTATTCATGTGATAAGCTTAACAAATTGTGTATTTATTTTTATCGTATTAGTGCATTCCCGAGTAAAATTTATACAACCATTATGCGGGTGCTGAAGTTTTGTGCTTTATTATTAAAAATTACATACCCGCTGGTTATTACAAAATAATTAAGACTATCAAATTTCATCTTGGAGAATTCTTTATGCAATTTGCAAAAAATGCTTTCAGATTGTCAGTTCTTGCCGGACTTTGCGCTCTCTGCTGCGGTGCTCAGGCTACTTTGAATAACGGTGAAATGATTATCGTTCATCCGTTCCAGTGGACCTACGACAACATCGCCAAGGAGTGTAAAGAAGTGCTCGGTCCTAAGGGATATGACGGTGTTCAGATTTCCCAGCCTGCTGAGCATATCAACAGAAGTGATGTCTGGTGGGCAGTTTATCAGCCAGTTAACTTCTGGAATTACACAACCATGACCGGTAACGAAGCCCAGCTTCGCAATATGATCAAGGAGTGTAATGAGGCAGGCGTTAAAGTTTTTGCTGATGCTGTGTTCAATCAGAGAGCATCTGGTTGGGGTACCGGTATAGGCGGATCTCAGTACAGCAACCGCAGTTTCCCTGACTTAGGCTATGATGATTTCCATGACGCTCATTGTCAAAGCATCAATTACGGCAATGCGTGGGAGATTAGAAACTGTGATCTTTCTGGTATGCCTGATCTTAAGACAGAAAGCGATTCAACCAGAACTAAAATTGCAAACTATCTGAAAAATCTCATGAGCATGGGTGTATACGGTTTCCGTATCGATGCCGCAAAGCACATGCAGCCTGAAGATATCGAGGCTATTCTGGCCAAGGCCGGTAATCCTCCTGCATACATGGAGGTAATCGGTGCAGACGGTCAGCCTGTACAGCCTAACCAGTACGCAGGTATTCCAAACTCTGTTGTAACTGAGTTCAAGTACTGCGAAG
>JAEEOK010000095.1 GCA_016284235.1 Succinivibrionaceae bacterium | reverse complement strand
GGCTCCTTTCAGCTTTTTGGCTTCCTCAAAACGACCCTCATCGGCCAGTCTCCTGCACTCATCCTTCCTTAAGTTGCCTGTCACATCCTCGAGGAAATGCTTGACGATGTGGAACCTGTCAAACACTACATCATTTTCGATATTATTTTGGTTGTTTCTCCTCACCTCGTTGATGAGTATCTGGCGTAACATGCAGGCTTGCACCTTCTCCGACACCAGTTTTGGGTTTGTTTTTTGAACCAATGGGACGACTGCGCTTTTTTTTCTCTCGACTGGCTGATTTGCTTCTGCAGTCTCCCGTGCAAAGGTCTTTGGACAAAGGTGAAATGGACTATCGGGAGATTCTGGATTGGCTCACAAAAACAAACTCAAAACAAATTTAAAATTGTACAAAAAAAAACAACGGTAAACTGTGAGAATAGTTCTTTAAGAGGAACTTGTAATGTCTGTTATGAAGTTTTTATGACTGGATAAATATAATAGATTTAAAACAAAGATTTAGTCTTTAGAGAAATACATAACAAAGTCTTTTCAAACACTTCTTTTTAAGGTTCAAATATGGCAAGATGGGCAAATACAAGAATCGGCAATCGAGTATTGTCACAGGCTGAATATGATCAGGTAGTGGGTTGGACCCTTATAGTTAATATATGTGTTTATTTTTGTTGGCCATTGGTAAAAGTCCTTGCTAAAATTCTGTTTTATTTATCGCCTGGTATTTTATTTATCCATTTATATAGACTTTGCTTTGATGCGTCTTTTTTATCACTTTTTGATTCGGCTGCGACAACAGAGATTGTTAGAAACAATTTTATAGTAATGATAGTGAGTGCAATAGTTATTCACCTTTGTTTTTATATTCTTGTTTTTTTGTTTTGGCTCTATAAGAGAAGATACTCAAGTGAAAGAGATCAGTTGGAATGTGAACAACCATTTGAAGAGGATGATGGAAGTTCTGAATTAGATGAATACCATGATAATTTAAAAAAAATTCACAAAGTATTTAGTTGGTTATGTTTTGTTATAGCTGTTGTTTTATTTTTTTCGGAGTACAGTAATTTGGATAAAAGATGGTGTATTGATAAAGAAGTTAAAGATCATACAGCATGTCGAATAGCAGCAGAGGAATATTTGTTTTTTCGTGATTTTTTAGTTTTACTAAAAATATATACTCGTGAGAAAGATAATGAAAAGTTAAAGGAGTACGAACTTAGATTTCAAAATCTATGTAGAGATGGAGATGAATACGATGAATTATCCTGTGAATTTCGGAACAAAGTTGAGCAAATACTTCAGAATGAGGGTGAGAGACAGAAAAAGACAGGGAAAAATTAGAGTATTACCCATATATGTCCTTAAGCCGTTTTTCAAACTCCATAAAACAAGTTGTAGTCTGGCTTGAGAGGGGGCTGCGGACAAAAAAACTGAATTAAACATCCAATCCAACCTCGCTCTAATACTCAAGGGATCTCGATAACTCGAGGTCCATTTTAATTTCACTCCTAGATGAAGTATTACCGCATCTGAAAATTCTCCTGTAATAACGGGCATTTGCGAGAGTTCCATACATGAATCTGTTTCCACATACCGCAGAGGAGCACACGGCAAAACATTATAAGGTTTGTAAGCTTGGATCCTGCTATATTCAGTTCCTTTTACCTTGTTTTTCCTGCCAGCAGGTTTTTTTATACACAAATCTGTAACACGGTCACGGACTGTCAGTTCATTAAAAAAAATGGCGGTTTGCTCATATTGTGAAACCGGAATGTTTGGTAAGTTCTGAATTTTGGCTAAAATGTCGAATTGCGTTAAGTATTCCACGATTACCACTTTCTGTCAGAAACGATCGCAAAAAGTTTAAAAATCTAAGGTAACATATTGATTTATAAAGATTTTGAAAAAATAAACAAAAAGCTTTAATCATCCTTTTGAAATGCGTGATGTTTCCAATGTAACTGACATGGCGGGCATGTTTCCGGGAGCGGTTCCCTTTAATCAGGATATAAACGGATGGTTTAAAAACATGAAATATTTAGATCCGGATAAATTTTTAACCGGTGCCGTATCCTTCACTCGTGATAATTGCGTCCGGTGGTTCGAAAAATACGGCAGAAAATAGTATTTCCTGCATTCAGCACGGCTTAGGAGTGTGAAAGGTCAGCTTTTTTAACGGTTCTGATAAGACAGTTTGTAGAGGAGTTTAAATAATGGCGGGCGTACTTGTTTCTTTTTTAGGCATATCTGCATACCAGCGTTTCAAATATAAATTCTCCGGAAGACATGATGAGACGGTTGAAGCTAATTATGCTGCAACAGCGGTTGCTGCATATATGCAAAAGAACGAGCAGGTCCGTATTGACAGAATGGTGATTGCCGGAACCTCCCGCAGCATATGGAATAAGCTTACGGAATATTTATCCGATATGGCCGCGGAAATGTTCGGAAATACAGCGGAATCCCGTAGTACCGCACTTGAACTCAGAAGTGCCGATATCGTCAGTTTAAATAAAAGGATATCAGAATTAAGCGCTGACGAAGCTTCTCTGGCAGTGCTTCTTCCTCAGCTTGAGAGTTATATCAATCAGGCTTTAAGCTCCGTAAAGCTGGAGGTTACTCTTGTTATTCATCCGGAAAATTTTTCGCTGTATGAAAATCAGATCATGCTCATAGACAGGTTTCGCAGTCTGAAATTTCTGAACTCTGACTGTGAAATTTATCTTGATATAACTAACGGTCTGAGGATTATGCCTTTTGCCGTTTTTGCCGCCTTTCAGTGCCTTTGCAAAATAAACGGTTTTAAAATCAAAAGAATTTTTTATCTTCCTGAATTTATGCCTCCTTCAGAGACGTCGGAAAGACTTGATGCAATAGAGGAATGTAAATCGGCACTGAGATTTCTTAAAAAAACACAGCCGGACAGATACAGGCAGTCTCTCGAGGAAATTAAAAGTTATCTTTCGGAAATTAAAAGCTCGGATACGCTTCAAAGAAGGGAAAACTCTGTTAAGGAAAGCAGTGTCTGTCTTCTGGATGTTGCCGAAACTATTTTAAGCAATTCATCAATGATAGATAAATTTCAGGTATCAGCGGATCCTGCAGTTTTTGCCGGAGCTGTTGATTGTCCAGAATTTAAAGTAAGGATGGAAAACAGTAAAAATCTCAGGGATATTTCATTTCATCTCGGCATGGGACAGTATCAGTACGCCTCGGAACTGATTTCTAATTACGGCAGGGATATTGAGCGAAGTATCGGGAATTCAGATATTTCCGGACTGCTTCATCGTTTTTTTTCCTGGGCAAAACCTTTCAATAATACCGGCACGAATAAACAAAAGGCGGTACATCTTAAGTCTCTGGCATCTTTCTATCTGTATTGTCAGAACTATGTGCAGGCAATTAATGCTGCGTATTCAGCTGTATACAATTATGAAATTCCGATTTCGAATTTCCAAAATGAACAGCAGCAGAAATCCAGAATAAAAAAGATATACAGCAATTCTGACAAGTTTATTGACTATCGGGCGATGCTTGTGCATCTTCAGGACAAGTCTGTTGCACTCAAGTCTCCCGGCAGCAGAATAGCAATGGCATTTGAGGAAAAAGAAGGAAAAATAGATTCCGGACTTTTCCAGGATATGGTATCTGAATCAATAGAATCCATGGGCGTAAAAAAAATCCGGAATGAAAATAAATCCCGTCATGTTCTTATAACCTTTATAGGTTCCGGGGATTACGGCCGCTGTGATTATAAATACATCAATCCGTTTCATTTAGAAAATGACAGCCTTGAAATATCCGGCAGCAGGATGGTGGGAATCACACTTGCCAGAAAATTAAAAAACAGTTTAGATGAGGATCTTTCCCTGCTTGTCGTCTGCGGAACATATTCAAGTAACTGGAGTATTGTAATGCAGTCCTTTGAAGCTGAATTCACGGATAAAATTCCGCCGGAGTATATGGCGGAATTTTCAAAGCTCAGGAATCTTGTTGCAGAGCGCCAGAAAGACAAATCTCCTCTTACAAAGAATGATTCCATGGATTTGGCGGCATTTTTCGATAAAGCCGGCTCTTTTTTGGGTTTTGAATTTAAACTGATTTTTATTTCTCCTGAAATTTCTAAAAAATCGGTTCAGCTGTCGCTTCAGAATTCACTTGGCACGCTGCTTAGACAGAATGATGAACTGTCATTTGATATTACTCACAGTTACCGTATTATTCCTATTCTTGTTCTCTGTTTTTCCCAGTATTACGGATCTTTGCTCAATACAAAAATCAGGCATATTTTCTACGGTGATATTCAGCCGGAGCGAGATTTCAACTTTCTTAACGTTCTTAAATCATCTCAGCTTGAGGATGACGCTGTATTTAATGACATCATGTCAAGAATCAGGAACAGCGTGCTTTCCGGAATTGATGGAAAACTCCCTCTGACAGGTACTGTCTATGAAATGAAGAACATAAGTAATCTTATGCGTTACTTTTCAGCCATAAATCAGTTTAAAACCACCGGAAATCTGATGTTTTTAAAAGCCATGATGAAAATTGAATTAAGAAAAAGACGCCCGGATCTTTTTTACAGTTTTATAAATGGAGCATTTATGAAAAATTATATGCTGATTTCCAAAAGCTGTACCTACCTTAAACCTGTTCTTGATGAATTGAAGCAGCAAATTAAGGATCCGGTAATGTCATTTCTAAGAGGTGATATTTTAGATAATCTTTCATCTCTTCCTTATGACTCCGAGGATAAAACATCCGGAATTACCTCCAAACTCAGATTTTATATTTATCAGGCTGACATGCATCTGAAATATGAGAACATACACATGAGTCTTCTCTACTGTTACCAGTGCATGCTCTATGTAGGTGATATATTATGGAGAGAAGGCAGATCATCTTTGCAGAGTAAGGGTATCACCGCCGGTGATGACGGGAAGCTGATCTTCAGGGGCCGTCACAACAGGGCGGTAATCTGCCTGTTTAATATTGCGTTAAACAATAGAAGCGCCGGGGATATCGTTTCTCATTTTAATGATTCAGACAAAAATTCGGGATGCGCTTTTTATGCCGCTGCATGCTTTAGCCGAAAAATCTGGCAAAATATCCGTAATGCGCGCAACTCGATTTTTCATTTTAATACTTCCGAATATACTGATTCTGCAAAAGTAAAAAATGCAGTGCAGACGGCTGTTAATACAATTATTAATTTTTCACGCATTCTTGAAGAAGAGCGGCCGGATTAGGCGATTGGTTTTTAAAAGTTAATATAAAAAAATTTTGAACAGGAGAAAATGATATGCATTTTTTTACACTCGGCAACAGCGTTAAGATCCCGGCAGTCGGTTACGGAACCTGGCAGTCGCCGGACAGTCAGATCACAGTAAACGGCATAAAGGCCGCTGTATCCTGCGGATACCGTCATATTGATACAGCATCTATTTACGGAAATGAAATAAGTGTGGGGCAGGGCGTTTCTGAATGCGGAGTTCCGAGGAGCGAACTTTTTGTTACAAGCAAGGTCTGGAATTCAGATCGAGGCTATGAGAAAACTCTTGCCGCCTTTGAAAAATCACTTTCAGATCTCGGACTGGATTATATTGATCTCTATCTTATCCACTGGCCGGCATCAGAACATAGATTTGAGAACTGGAATGAAATTAATCTTGGTACCTGGAAGGCTATGACGGAACTTTACAAGTCTGGCAGGATCAAGGCAATCGGAGTATCCAATTTTAAACCTCATCACCTTAGATCCCTTATGGAAACCGAGATCAAACCAATGGTAAACCAGATTGAATTTCATCCGGGCTTTACACAGAGTGAAACAGTTGAATTCTGCAGAAGCAACAATATTCTTGTGGAGGGATGGTCACCGCTCGGTACCGGAAGGATGCTTAATAATCCTGAACTTATGAAAATTGCAGCAAGTTATAAAAAATCTGTCGCTCAGGTCTGCATTCGCTGGTGCCTGCAGCATAATGTTCTTCCTCTGCCAAAATCTGTGACACCGGCGAGAATAGCTGAAAACTTTTCAGTTTTTGATTTTAACCTTGAAAAGGCCGATATGGATCTTATAGATGCCATGGAGAATTTCGGCGGTTCCGGTTTAGATCCGGATTATGTTGATTTCTAGCAGTTTGTCAGGATTTTTTTGCAGCATATCTTAACAGGATGCATATTTTGTTTCTTTTTGTTTTTCGGAGATGAAAATGAAGGGCGGCAGAACGCATAAAGAGGATTTTGCGAAGTGTTTTTAAAGCAATGTACTGCCGGATCTGTTGTTGAATTCGGAAAATATTATGATCAGAATAATGTCCGCAAAGAGCCGCTGAAATGGCTGGTGACAGCAGCCTGTGACGGCAGAGCTCAGCTGATATCAGAGAAGGCGGTAGACTGCAGAAAATATCATGAAAGTTATACCGGTGTAACCTGGAGGGAATGTTCTCTTCGCAGATGGCTGAATGATGATTTTTTTAAAGCCTGCTTTGAGCCGGATGAACAGATCAGAATTCTAACAACGAATCTCCCTAATAATGCCGGTGAGAATACTGATGACAAAATTTTCCTGCTTTCTGTTGATGAGGTAAAAACTGTTTTTAAAGACAGGTTTGAAAGACAGTGCAGAGCTTCCGGTTATGCCATAAGTAACGGTGCAACTTTGAATTGTTGCGGATATTGCAGCTGGTGGCTTCGTTCCCAGGGCCGCTATGAATTTTATGCGGGTCGTATTGACGGAGACGGAACCATTCTCGGCGATGGACATTACGTCGATTTTGGAAGCTGCTCTGTAAGACCTGTTCTTTGGCTGAATACGGAACTTCAGACACCTTTATGATTTTCTGCTGAAGGGTATTATGAGAAAACAGGCTCGTCTGGCAGACAGAAAAAAAACAGGAAAAGTATTAATCCGTTATTATGGCCTGGATCAGCTTTTTTAATCATTGGTATAGTACAGACCTGCGGCTTAGGTGCGGATAACTTTTCCTGTGTCGGTGGTTCTCAAGGGTGAGGCATTTAAAAATGCCGGCGCCGGCGAGTCGGACATTTTCCCGCTACAGCGGCGTTTCCTTAATTTTCTGAACCAGTTTGTCGAATAAACTTTGAAACATTTTCAAAGCAAATTCATCCTGCCTGTTGAATAAATTAAACGAGGCGCTCTCATAAAATCTGTCTGACACTTCAATTGTTTTATGCCTACCGGTTTTATTGTTTGCGATGTCGAGTCTGACTGCATATTTATAACCGATGTCCTCTATAACCGACTGTTTGCTTTTTACTATTATCGTGGCGATTATTGAGGTTTCTATCTGTCCGTGAGAAATCCACAAATCGTCAATGCTGACTGTTATGTCAAGATTCTGCTGGTTAGGCACACGAGCCTGGTTCAATGCATCCTGAACCAGATTTTTAATATAGTCTGAAGTTTTATCCTTGTGCAGTATATTGGCAAGGTGCAGCCAGTCAACCATGAGGTAACCTATGGTGTTTTCCTTGGTTTCCTCGTTGATCGGTCTGTCAACAGTGATCCAGTAATTGTTAATGTTATTGAAATCAGTTCCGTTAACAATCCATTTTCTGTTATCCCTGATCCTGAATTTGGCCTTGATGGCTGAAGTATGAACAGGTAAATCCACCATCTTGGAGTAGTCGGCTTTTCTATACTCGATATGATCAGGTAAACTCATGGTGCACCCGTTTAAAAAAAGGACTCCTGCAAGGGCAATATACAAACAATTATTTCGAAACTCTGTCACAGTCCAGTACTCCTTTTTGTCCCTCTTCCTCAGAAACCAAATCTAAATATTTATCGCTGTAATAAATCTTTATGTAGTAGTTCTTGCCGGATTTGATATCAAATCTTACTGCTGACGATTTGATATCGTCGCCAATCAGTGTGGAAGTTAGTAATTCGCTTACTCCGGTTGTGTAGTTAACAGTGAATGCAGTATGTATTCCGGCTGGAAGCTGGGTGTAGTAGTATGATCCGCCTTTTATATCAACGGTGTTTTTATTATCTATTACCAGTGCGGGGGCTCTGCCTATGCCCAGGATATCTGTTTCGCGGTATACATACAGGCCGCCGTAGCCATCCTGGGGTTTGGGAAAAGTTTTTTCCAGACTCTGATTTTCCGGCACATTGTTATTCGTTGCACATCCTGTAAGGCAGCTGAGTGCCAGGCATCCCAGAACCAGTGCTGCGGTTTTTGGTAGTAATTTCATTGATCCTCCTCTGTTGAATCGCTTTACCAATCCTGTATTTCTGAGTGGATTATATGCAGGATAAACTAAAATTACTTTGCTGTCAGACGGTAAAGAGTTTTCTGTTTATTGAGAAAATATGAGCAGCGTCCTGTATACGTGAACACACCTTATGGTTTCTGCATATTTAAAGCGGTTCATTATATGGTCATACTGCTGTATCTATCATTGGAATTCCAGATCTTTTTCAAAGTCTGAGAAGCTTTATAGAAAGGTGTCACAAATTCGTTATCTGTGAATGATTTTTTCTTATTCTGCGTTCTTAAATTGAATGGATATCCCGTTACTCATGTTGCTGTGCATTATCTCTTTTCTTACTTGTAGATTCTTCTAGATATAGCTAAATCAAAGCCTGAGAGAATACCGGATACGCAGAGAAACCAGATATGAATAAAGTTCTAAAGGATGATTTCGAAAACGATTCTGTCAGTAGCCCCGAGTAACAGAATGATTGTGTAAATATTGAAGAACGGTGTTCATCCTATGCACCAGGGTCCTGTAGAACGACGATTATCTGCAATGCATTTATAATTACTCTTTCTGGGAAATCTGTTTAGGCTGTGCACTAATTTGTTTCTGTTGAAGATTTTCTGAAAATGCAGAGGATTTAAGGTAAATTTGATTGAATCCTAGAAAGTATAATTCTTAAAATCTAAACGCATGGAAGTTAAACGGCGTCAATTCCGCTTCTGGATTTCAGCCATTGATAAATTTCTTCAATACCATCATTTCTTTCATTGTGAATTTGAGTGGAGGTTACGAAGTATGTTACATCAGTAAAATTTGAATCAATCAGATTAACTGCATTTACAAATCCATGTTTTCGCAGGTAGTTGTGACATTTCTTGTTCATTTCCTGCTGGTTGATTTCAAATTCGGCCGCTGTACCTTTTTTACGGGTATAGGAACATCTTTTTTGTCGCTGTATAAGATTATTAAGTTCCATATCTTCTGCAGGTTCATCACATTTTGTAAGAACTATAACTGCAGGTTTTTGTATTGCCTTATCTATGTTGTTTCTGGTATACCCGAGTGTGCTGATAAAACTCCCCAGCATTTTTGATGTTTTATCAGGACCTTCGGTTATGCTGACTGTAAGTATATAAGCATCGCAATATTCATACTGGCTGATTTTTTCATCTGAATTATTGAGAAAGTAGCTTCCTGGTGCATCGATAAAGCAGATGGATGATTTTATCTCTGTTTTCTGCTCTTGATTTATGAGTTTTCTGTTAAGAAAAATCATTTTTGGATTAGCTCCAGATGTAGGAACAACATTACCTGTTTTCACAATGTCATTAATCAGTTTTTCTGATTTTTTCGGTTTTACTGCATACGTGTAATTATTTAAACTGCACCCGGACATCAGAAAAACATCTAAAATGTGTGCCAGAAGAGCTGTTTTCCCGGATCCTTCTGTTCCAACGAGGTGAACAAAATATTTTTTTCTGCCTGTAGGGTTGCAGAATGAAGAGCAGAATGTACATTTAACCTTGTAGTATTGCTTGCCCCACATATATGAGGTTCTCATTCTGTAACCGCAGGAGCATCGATGAGTGAATATTCCGTAGATGTTTGGAGAAAGATATTTGTGTTCTTCCTTGCAGTTTGGGCAACAGTAATTCTGGGCTTCAAACTTTCTGAAGCATTTTGGACAGTAATTGTGTAGGGGAAATATATAGTTGCAGGTAGAGTCTGTAATTCTGGCGATAAGAAGTATTGTGAGCGTCAGAATCGTGCAGATGATCAGTATACATGTATTTACAGCAAGGAATGCTGTTTCAAAAATAATTACTGGTAAAAGTACAAGAACAGCAAGAGGAGCGATACAGGTGTTGATAGATGTGGCAATGCCCGCTCTGTACAGAAATCCTGATAATCTTGAATTTTTTTCGTTCTCCAGTAAATCAAAGTATTTTGAAAATGCTCTGTATGCTGATTTGCCAATTGCTCTTATCTGTGCATAACACGGTCCGAGAAAATAATTGTATCTTGCGAATTTTGAATGACTGATATATTCGTGTGCGTAAATTTGGAATTCACGATCTGCGTTGAGGTTTTGTGCAACACTGTCATATACGATTTTCTTTACTGTTACGGCTGTTATAATTATGCTTTTGTAAATTCCGGTAAACAGACCATGAAGATAAGGTTTGAATAATACCAGTAGCACAGCTACAATAATTAACGCGAGTGTCTCTTTACTCATATCTCAAAGCCTGGGCCTTATTTTTTCAGTCCGAAGAGTCTGCCAACTGAGGACAGAAGATTTCCCATTACAGATCTGTCTGTTTTAGTAATTCTGTCAAGAAGCATTTTGTCATCCCTGCTTACTGTACCGTCTCTTAATATTTGCATCAGCTGGCAGTACTCAGCATGTGATTCTTTTTTGAAGGCAGATAATTCATTGCTGAATATGTTTGAGAGTACACTATTTTCTGAAGCTGGATTATGTTTTTCAATTAACTTCAGAGCAATGAGAATTCTGTCTGCAGCTTTAGCCGGATCCTTAACAGCCATCAGGATGATCCCTCTGGCAACCTGACTGAAGTATAAAGTGTTTCTGAAGAACACAGGCAGATATTTTTTAAAGAAATTAATATTGGTATTTGTAAGGAATAAATCAGCAATTGCCAGTATGTAACGCTGATCTTCAGATGAAGGGAAATTATGTCTGAACAGTGTGTTCATGATATTTTCATCCCATTCCCTACCGTTTCTGATGATATTAAGACCTATGATATGCGGGGATTTGAAAAGTTTAATATCCGATGATGACATGAGTGTTTCAGCAGTTCCGGTACTGTTTAGACTTAAAATATCAAGATTCATGTCACACAATGAAATAAATCTGCTGTAATCAAATATGTGATTATTTGGCTGCCGGGCTGATTCTCTGTGGTCTGGTGTACTATTTCCATCTGATTTTTCTGAGCTGACTGTTTCTCCGTGAGTGATGTTTTTATAAGAATTTATATTTGGGTATTTCGGTGCGATATTTAAACCGGCAGAGCTGAGTTCGTCACCGCCTTCAAAATTTTTGCCCGGTGATGCATCTCTGATCCTGCCAAGCTGCTTTATCATTTCGACCCTTGCTTTTGGAGCTGTTATGTTTTTGAAACAGTCGACCATGTTCATTGTAATTGCATCAGCTGTTTTCTGATGATCAAGTTCGCTGAATCTGATCCTGATATTCATGTAGAGTCTGGTTAAATCTGCCTTGAGAGTTTCTGCAGTGCCTGCGTTTGTATTTATCGGATTTATGCATTCGGATTCCAGTGGATTGACTATCGCCGGTCTGCCGAAGTGTTTACCGACTGTTTTGGAGAATTCTTCTTTTATGAAAATTTCGATTAGTGATTTCTGTTTTTCGCTGGCAATGGACAAATTTCTAATTTTGGTTCTAACTCTGTCAATTGCAGCTGCAATATTTTTTAAATGAACATTGCACGATAAAGAAAAGTGAATCTTCTGAGTTGCCGATATTATGGATTCTATCCTGTCAATATTTTCAGAATTTCCTGATAATTCAACAAAAGAAGAAACTGACTGCAAAAATGAAGGGATGTTTATTTCTCCGTAATCACTGATTTTTGACAGTTCAGAAAAAGCTTCTGTCATGGTATTTAAATCCGGTCTGTCTGTGAATCTGATGCAAATCAGATATGCATGCCATAATTTAAAAACTTTGTCATCAGGTATAGAAATTTTAAGATTTTGAAGAAATATGCAGTTAAAATTCTGGTGAAGTCTGTCAAAGGATGTTATACCGTCAAACCATGGATCTGAGATATCAAGACTGCAGTTGAAGGTTTCATTTATGCCGTCAAGAACAGCATAAGGTGAATTTTGCGATTCTGTTACGGCAAAATTTACTTTGTCATCTTTAACTGTCCCTACTATTCTTGCTCTTGTGCGTGTGTTGTTCCGCGGGTTTGAATATTCAAAACTTGTACATGTAAATCCATCACTGCCGACAGTACAGATGTTGTTTTCTGAAGCTTTGTCCAAGCGTGTTGCGAATGTTATGCTTTCCGCTATCCTTGGTGAAAAAGCAGCCTGTATTGCTCCTATCCAGAGTTCTATGTTTCTTGATGAACTTTCCTTTATAATCAGATAATTATATCTGGAATTCTCGGAAAAACTGTTCAGTATAAAGGCAACAGCTTTTTTGAGCAGGATCCTTTTGGCCGGGGTAATGAAACCGGAAAGAATTCCGAACCATGCATTTATAAAAATGCGTGCATCCGGCAATTCATTCCCTCCGGCAGATATTTTGGGGTTTTGTGTTTCGCTAACAGAGAAGTTTTCCAGATCTCGTTCTTCAAGAAGTGAAGGCGTGTTTTCGTAATAGTAGGCTTCTGGCCGGACAGAGGCTGTCCATACGCTCTCGTTTCCTATAAGGGATGAAGGATAGATATTCTCAAATGATCCTACCAGCAGCTGGTTGATGTAATTCCCCGGACGGTGAGAGTAATTTCCTTTTGCGGTACTGTCAAATTTAAAAGGATGAAAATTAAGCAGTGCATATTTCCCCGGCTGATATTCAGAATAGAGGTACGCATCATCCATAAAATCCGGATCGTGGTATGGAAGTCTGATTTGTGTCATTTTCTGCAGAGCTGCCAGCTCTGCTCCTGGACGATCATGAAGTTTTTGGGTGCAGGAGTATACTTTGAATCCTTCACTGGAAATACGGGCGCAATTTCTCTGCAGATTGAATCCTTCTCTGCATCTTGTATAGATGATTTCTGAAAACATTTACATACTCCGGATATCGTATGGAACCTGATGTGATAAACTTCAGTTTAAGAATCCCTGAAGTTTGAACAGCCACATAAGGGGATCAAGGACTCTGTGGGGTTTTATCGTTTTAGGGAGATTTGTGGAATCAACTGGCGGTGCACCGTAGCTTGAAACTCCGAAAATTTTGTATTCTTTAAAGTTTGAATCCAGCAGATTTATGAATGCTTGCTCTCCGATGGACTGAAGCCAGATTTTGATTTCTCTGTTTACCTGTTCGATTTCGGATAACTGTACTTTTCCGCTTCTTACGCACAGACTTTTTTTGCCTATGATGGAGCTGGTTTTGAAATATGGCTGATTCATTATGGTATCGAATTTGGTAAGAACTACGGCAATAGGGATTTTGATAAGTTTGTTGGTGTGAATCTCCTTGGCATTTTTGATGTATGTAACCATATTTGTTATTACATCACTGACATTTTTTGTTTGGTATTCTGCTCCGCCGAGAGAGTTCGAAACGACTTTTGGATCAATAAGTCGGGCCACATTTGGAAGCACAAGAGGATCAATAACCAGAATTATCGCCTCAGAAGAGTAAATATAACGGCACACTGTAGAGGCGTCCTCACCCATGTTTAATTCGTAGTCTTCACCGGCTCCATCGAAGATGGTAAACGTGTAAGTTGGAACAATGTCACCTTTTCTTCGATCAAGATTTTTGATGGTCCATATCTGCGGAATGATATCTCCTGCGGGAGTTGCTGCAGGAACAGTATGCAGATCATATATCTGATGCATATTTTCATTATGGTGATCAAGAGTACTTCTGTTTCCATGGGAGAGAGCAAGATTAATTTCCGTTAATCTTCCCAGTTCATTCAGCATTACAGTGATGTAGTTTGTTTTACCTGAGTTTGAAATTCCTACTATGCTGAAATGAAAATTTTTGGTTTCTATCGATTCTTTGGGTAAAACATTTTTGCAATGAGGACAGAGACGGCGGTTTGCAGTACCTTTGCATTTGGGATTTTTACATTTTACAAGGCTGCTTTCGAAAAAACCTTTCGGTGATACGGTATTGCAGTCCGGACAGACGTGAACTATCTTACTTTTGCTGTATTTACTGAAGCAGTACGGGCATATATATTTCTCGAAAAACATTTCCTCTCTCCTTTTTAAGTATGAACAGTCTCAGGATCAATAAGAGTTTTCTTGGCAGACTTCACAGCTTTCCGTAAAAATCCTCATCCCACCTTGCAGTAAAGATCTTTGCATCATTTTCGTTTATAAATAACAGTTGAAAAATACTGTTATCCAGTATATCTGAGTCCATATTGTCGATTGATATTTCTGTGTCATATGCGATATTTCTGGATGCATTTACCGGACGTGCAGAAATTTCTGTCACAAGTGTCGTTTTTTCTGAAAGATAGGACTTGCTTAGCTGATCTGATGACAGAACCAGTTTCATTGCAGGAAGTCTGCTGATAGGTATATTTGACTCTGTTCTCAGCACCAGATGAACTCCGCCCATAAATATTTTAATAATCTTCCAGTACACAGTAGCTGATATCGGTCTTTTCAGCTTATGACAGGAATGTCCTGCAATTATCAGCCTTTTGTTTTCTTCGTATACTGTAAAAAGACAGATATGGAATTCAGTTTCGGCATTAATAATTCTGTCGAAGACGATATTCTTTGAACGTTTGTAGGCTTCTGCTGACATGAAGAATACGTCAAATGAACTTTTCAGATTTTCTACCGTGGTTAGATCTTCAAGCGTGCCTAAAGTCTCTGTTGATACTGTATAGTAGAATCCTGAAAGATTTTCTGCAATCTGCTCCTTAACCTGGAAACTGACGTTCATATGATGTGTACCGTTATGTCTGGAGGCTAATGATGATTCACTGTACTCTACAGATCTGGTATTGATAGTATATGGCAGGTGCAGATGGAGCTGACTGACGGTTTCGTCTGAGTTACCTTTGCTTTTTTCGATTTCATTGATTGATACTTTTTTACCTGTCAGAAGATTTCCTATATATAGAGCAATGAAGGACGATGACGCATCAGGGTTTCCACATATAAATTCGATTAGTTTTTCTGTGAAGGCATGAGCTGAATTTATAAAATCTGTACTGAACAGACCGCTGTTTTTGATATAACTTTCCAAAGCTCCTGAAACGGCAAGAGCAGAGGCGGAACGAATCAGTTCTTTTGCATTATCAGTCCTTGATCCTGACTGAAGAAGAGCTTTTCCATAGCCAAAAATGTCATCAAAACGCAAATTCCTCCAGAAGAATGTCTTCAGACCGGGGCAGAGTGTGTATACAAGACCGAAATAGATCGCATCAGCGTGTATGCTGTCGGTTTCTTCCGCTTCGATTCTTTCAGATGCTCTTCTGCATTGCTCTTTCTGAGCAATCATTGTGTTTTTGTCGAATTGCTTTTCCAGTTCTCCTCTGAGAAGCAATTTCTTACCCCTGTTCCAGTCCGACAGCAGGGCTATACAGAGCTGCGTAAGTGAGCTGATTTTTTTGCAATCAAGAATAAAGGGTATTTGAAAAGAAATATCTTTTTGATTTTGAAAATCACTTTCAGCATTTATGCTTTCATCTTCTGACGCTGAATCCGCTTCGGACACTATTTCTGTCCTTTGGGTATGCATATCCGGATTGGCTATCCAGTTCCTGATCTCGGTGTATCCCCACCTTCTGTTCGGATTGGATGGATCATCTCTGTTGCTGATATCCTTGTATGTGAGACCTTCGATGAGTATTTTTAATTCAGGCGGAAATTTTTCCGGGAACGGAAGTTTGTTCACTGCACGAAGGGCAAGCATGGTGCTCAGACGATCATGTTCTGAGGTATTACCGCTGCCATGAGAAACTTCTTCAAACGGTGTGTGTCCTGCGACAAGTTCGTAAATCGTGATACCCAGAGAATAGAAATCTGATTCTTTTGTATAAATATTGTAGATTGTTTCTGGTGCCTGGTACAACTGAGTTGTCCCTGTTACAGTCCGGTGGAGCATGGATATATCAGGTATGTATGAACTGACACCGAAATCTATGAGCATATATTTTTTCTGCTGTTCAAAATAAAGGATATTACCGGGCTTAATATCGCGATGCAAAATACCTGCCTTATGAATAGTGTTTAATGCTTCTGTTATCTGGGGAATGAAAACAGCTCTGATTTCATCCGGGGAAAAAGTTTTTCCCTGTTTCAAAAATCTGTCCAGGCTGATTCCTGAATATAGCGGCATGATCGTAAACGGCTGTTCCTGATATATTCCGTACTCGGCTATTGATGGCAGATATTCTGAATTTATATACTTGAGTGTCTGCACAACCTCATGTTTTATTGCGTCCTTACGGTTGTATAATTTAACAAGAAATCTTTTACCGTTCTGATCCAGTGCTTCATATGTTACAGCCTCTCCGTTATCTGAACTAATAACTCCCTTAACTGCATAACATCCAAGCAGTGTTATACCTTCCAGCGAAGGCAAATCAGCATGCACATAATTATTCGGGTTAACAGATGTAGGCCGGACAGGTTTACGCACAACGGTAATTGCTGCATTGGAAATGTTTCTTCGGTTTGAAGATGTTGTATTTCTGCGTCTGCCGTCGTTTTCTATGATGTCAGAGGAATCCTTTCTGTTGTCAGTCATATTTCCATTCATTTTGATCAAAATAATCTTTCAGATATTGTTGCTTAAAGAAGAACACTTTTCTGTTATATGCTACTCAATTATCAAAATTCAGAGCTTATTAAAACGGATCTGTCAAGGAATAGCGCTGATCCCGAAATCTGCCTGATACATCATAAAGTTATCTAGTCTGAAAATTTGACTTTCTTAATTTCAAAAATATAAATACTTATGAAATATAAAGAACCAAAATTTTTAAGTTCAGTTGTGTGCTTTTATTAGAATTTTTTTTAGTTTTTAATGTTGTATCAGGACAGATTGTACATTTTTACAATCTATTTATTTCGGTTTGTTTAATTTCGATTTTGTTGATTATTTTAATCACGCCAGATGTGTATTCTGCATTCATAAATCCTAATAAAATGAGGCTACCGGCATATGTACGGAAGCTCTATAACCTCTCTTTACTGTTCTGGTTGTCAGCTTAAAGCCTAATTGCAGATCGCTGTCCGGGTAGAAACACATATCATTCCGCCTAGTGCATTCTATCCCGTGTGTTTTTCACAGTGTGCCAGAACGACCGGATTATAACTGTCCGGGTTTCAATTCTGTGATTGAAAAAATCTCCTAGACTCCCATAATGTGTAGCTATCAAAAAAGCAGAAGGGAGGGCTCCAAGTGATTTCAGCTACTGCCTTACGAAAAGAACTGCTGAATTCAACGGTCTTGTCGTTGACTATGCAAAAATCTTCACAAACAAGTACGGAGAACAATGTACTCTGCTCAAAGTTCATCTGCGCAAAGGGATTCAATGGAGATGCCATGTGTGCACAAAGCGTTACACACGAATCTATAATGTTCCCTGTGAACATAAGCAGTGTCGTGCTTTGGATTTCAGAGAAATCCTTGTATATACCTTCCGCGTATTTTAGCAAAGAGCATGGTGTCAAGACAGCGACGTATCCCGGGCATTCCGAACTCGAACTCTAACGGGGACGTCGACTGTACATTCACCTGGATGGGAAAATTTCTTAGTCGCAGAGCCATCTCCAGATATATGTGGATTGACTGGCGTACTGCCGGCTGGTGTATCGCGCGTGTCCATGAAGAACTTGATTCTGATGTAAACGTCCGTCCTGACGGGATTGTGAAGATTGGAATTGATGAAACCTGCTACCGAAAAGGCCCAGCTACACCACAGCCGCTGTAAATCACGAGATCAGTACCGTTATTTGGGCTGCAAGGTTCTACGCAAAAGCGGTTCTGCAGAAGTTCTGTGAACTTCTTACTCCGGAGCAACGCGCCTCTGTCAAGGTAGTTACCGGCGATGGTGCCTGGTGGATTACAGACCGCGTGAGGGATTATTTTCCCTATGCAAAGCGGTGCGTCGACCCAGTCCATGCCGTAGGGTGGGTAACAGAAGTTCTTGACAAGGTACGTATCGTTGCATGGCGAAGGGCGCAGGAGGCGGCAAAAACGCCGGCAGTTGACAGAGGCAAAATCCTTAGTTTAAGGCTGTTCAAACGCAGGAGGCCGATTATGTGATGTACAGTTGATATTTCTTTAATTCTTCAGACTGCGTGTTTATTTCAGTTTTGAACTGTTTCTGTATGTGACCTCATCAGCTTCTGTTTTAAAAGGGACGGGCCTTCCGCATAAATCGTGATTTATATCATAAGGCAATTATCCGGCGGTTTAATCAGTTCCTGTAATGTGTTGAATAAAACTTTCCCAATAGATTGATCTATACATCAAATCATCTTGAAACTCAGTATACATCAAGTTTTGTCGTATCTAAAAATTTAAATTCTATTCTGCCATAAGTTCTACTATTACCTCCCCAAAG
>JAEEOK010000094.1 GCA_016284235.1 Succinivibrionaceae bacterium | reverse complement strand
CATGAGCTGGCACGGACTGTTTTCATTCGAGCCGGATAACGATTTCTGTCTTATCATGGCCGTAGCGGATCAAGACTACAGTTCTGACGACAGCAGTCCGCAGATTCCTGATGACAGTTTTTATTCCGGAATAGCCAGGGAGATTCTCGAGGAAAAGAAAAGAGACAAAGAGAAGACTGCTCAAACAATTAAAAAGAAGGTTCAAAGCGTAAAAAAAGAATCGAGGGAGGTAATGCTCAAGCGCTACAGTGAAATCTACATGGAGCACCATCACTTCGATAAAATTTTTGACAAACTGCCGAATCCGACTCCCCTATACAAGGATAGGCTTGATGCCAAAGCCATGAATAAGTTAAAAAAAGGCATCAACTACACCAAGCAGACAGTTTCTCAGCTGGGCTTTACTCCGGATGCCATACCTTATGCCGGCGAGTCGTCGTTTCTCGAGAGGATAATGAGAGGTGAAATACTGGATGAGGAAAAGAATTTCAAGTGCCAGATATCGGCGCTCATGCATTACGCCATCCAGAATCTTTATAAACACGATTGCACCGGTCTGCTTGGTACTGACAAAAGAAAGATCCATACCTTTGCCATCAAACATTTTCTGCTTGGCTACATACCGAAACCGCTCATCTGCAACCGCTCAGACTGGGGACTGGAAGGCGGCGGAACCTTTGAAATTCCGGCAGGAATCGCCGTTCCAGAATTTTATGATCGAGAGATAACGTCCGTAACAGTTTATCCAAAGGGCATAGCAGATCCGGATGGCGCCTTCACAGTTCCGGGAAGCACGCCAGGCAATATTCCATCATGGCATGCAAAATCAAAGGAAAAATTCGCGCCCAAAATAGTGGCAGGAAATCTGATTGACGGTCTGTTCCTTACAGAGGAGCTGTGGCACGTGATGGATGTTGTGGTAATACCTGATCCGGAAGGATTCATAGATCCTAGGCAGATAAAAGAATGTAAAAAGATAGATTTTCTTTTCGTGCCGGCAGCTGACGACAAAATCAGGGAAGAAAGAGGTAAATGGATTAAGACCGGCATCTGTCCCGATATTGTCATGATCCCTTTCGGTCAGGACAAGGAGGGTCGCATTTTTGAAACGCTGCGGGACAGACTTCTGTACAACGATGAAACAATAGCCATGTGGCTGAACAAGTATATTCCTTTCAGGATCCCGGAGCCCTTGCATATAACACAGGCAGAATATGTAAAGGCATACGACGAGGTTTTAGTGAAAAAGGCCGGATTGAAACCGGGCAAACTAAACTTCACGGAAAGAGCGCTGGAAATCAATGAGGAAAAGAGGAATGAGGTTCTATCCTACTGCAGAACCCAGGAAATGAAGGATACTGCAAACAAAAGTTTTGACCGCAGTGCCGCCGAAATAAAAGCTACAGCGGGAGCCTCCGACGAGGAGCTTATAACAAAGGCAATAAATTTACAAAAACAGAACGTTAAAGAAAGACTGAAAAGCATACCTGAAGAATACAAAATAGAAGGAAATCTGACAGATGCATTCGATGATCAGCAGGCGATACTGAAACAGAAGATTGATGACGGAACTAAAAAACACAAGGAATTTCTGAAGCACCTTGAGGAGCTGACTAAGCTGGGCAAAAAAACAAATGACGAAATAATTTCGGAAGCCAATCTTTCTGAAAGGGATTTGGAGTTCCTTGACAGACTTGAAATACGGTGTTTCTCCTCTCTTTACATCAGCAAAAGGACATGGAGAAACCAGGATTTAACCGGCAGAAAATTTTCCGATTCCAAATTTGACGAAGTTAATTTTGAAGAATGCACTCTGAACGGGGATGAATATACAGGATGCGTATTCACCAGTTGTAAATTCACTGCCAATCACATGATTGCAGTAAAATTCACTGACTGTGAATTCACTGAATGCACATTTGAGAATTTTGTGGCGGAGAACAACGAAATTTCCAATGCTTCATTCATGAACTGCATCTTCAGACAAGCAACATGCAGATCTCCGAAACTGAACAATATAACTCTCTCCGTCTGCAGAATCGAATCATCCTGTTTTAATGACGGCGTACTGAGCGATATTTCGGGAGATTTTGTTGACTGCAGAAATGCAGAATTTAAGAAGACTAATATCACAAACAGCTTCTTCGCTGACTCAAATTTTGAGAACTGTGATCTCTCTGGTTCATTCGGGGAACGGTTTATATTCGATAATTCATCACTGCACGGAATAAAGATGGATCAAACGACCTACAGAAGAATTGAATTCTACAAATCCACGATTGAAGACTGTTCTTTCAGAGAGGTTCACTTCAATGCTTTTACAATGGATGAAAGTCAGTGCAGCAAAAACAACTTTGATTTAAGCGTGCTCGATGATGTTTATGCGAGGAGTTCAGATTTATCCGACTCGTCCTTTCAAAAAACTGTATCTATCAGAGCTGTTTTCACGTTATGTATTATAAGAAGGAGTGATTTTTTCCATGCCAACCTGCTGAGAGCTGATTTCTCAGGTTCAAAACTCGGAAAAACATCATTTAAGGAAGCAAATCTGTTCGAAGCAGACTTCAGGGACACCGCCCTTGGCGAAAACAATTTCGACAATGCAATTATGAACAGAACCATAATAAGCTTTATGGCAGAACCAAAGCTTTGAGAGGTGATTTATGTCAAATATCATGGAATTCAACTTTTACCCCAGAGTCACTGATGATCCCGAAGGTATTCTTTTTTATGTCCTGGAAATGGACGGGGAAGAATACATTTCACAAATGTACCGGTTCAATATCCTTGTCGGTGCAGAAAACGCACCTTCGGCATCCGATCTTGTAAATTCACTGCTCAGAAAAAGGGTAGAGCTGGATCTCAACTACCGCGGATATGTAAAAAACATTACCGGAGTAATAACAGAGCTTGAATATGTGGGCAGCAAAAACGACAGGCTTTATTTCAGACTGACACTTGAACCCAAGATCAGCATTCTTAAAAGAAATATAAGTTCAGCCGTCTATCTTGACATGAGCATTCCTGAAGTCATAGGCGATGTCATATCGAAGGAAACATCAGCGGCAGGCGATATTTCTGTTGACATGAGTAACCTCAGCCGGGACAGTTATCCAAAACGGGAAATAATTTGTCGCTACAACGAATCATCCTGGGATTTCATAAACCGTCTCATGGAGGAATGCGGAATATACTACTACTTCACCTTAAGCGCAGGAAAGGAAAGTGATGGAGTAACGCTGCCTTCAGCGGAAACTATGGTTCTAAGCGACCAGAAAAGCCACGAAAAGACGTCAGTGGCACCTGCTTTGAGTTGCTACCACTCAGGTCTGAACGACGCCACGGCACTGACCTCGCTAAATGTGACATTTAAGCAGGTATGCAAGTCTGCAGCCGGTGACAGTTATGATATGGATACAACCAGAATCAATAAACTTTATCCTCATGACGAAGAGCAGATAGACTTCAGTTCAGCAGAAACTGCAGCTCTTGCAGAAACAAATACCGGTTCGGCCATACGTTACCGTTCAGCAATCACCGGTGATGAAATACAAAACGTCACCCAGCTGGACAAGGAGATAGAAATAACAAAGGCTGTCACGCTAAGTGCTGACGGTTACTGTCCTGCCTGTTCTGCAGGAACAATTGTCACTATTTCTGACATTTCAGCAGTATCAAGAGATTCTTACCTTATTACCGGAATACATCACAGCGGACAGCAGCCGGTATACATGGTATCCGGACTGTCTCTGAACAAAGAGAACAGGACAGGAGAAATCGATACAGGCTACCACAGCAGAATTACCGCAATTCCGTCGGATGTGCAGTACAGACACGCCATCTCAACCCATGTTCCAAAAATATACGGATGCATTCCAGCAATAGTTGAGGGTCCTGACAGCAGCACTTTCAGTCCGTATATGGACGAACTCGGCAGATACAGGATCAAGTTTCCTTTTGACAAGGATACACGTCTTTCAGGCAATTCATCATGCTGGATCAAACTTATGACTCCTTACGGAGGAAACGTGAACACCATTGGCATGCACTTTCCTCTTCTAAAGGATACGCAGGTGCTCATAGGCTTCATAGAGGGGGACATAAATCATCCTTACATCATGGGCACACTGCAGGACGGCTCAGGAAGTATCGTCACCAACAAGCGCATAATGAACAACATTATCAGAACACCGGGAGGAAATATTTTCGCCATGAACGACGCGACATCCCAAGGCGGCGAGTCAATTCTTATGAAGAATTCCTACGGCTATAGCTCAAGAGGACCTAGTAGCGATGATCTACTGAACATGTAAATTACACGGGAATACGCAAATGATAGAGCAATTACGCCAACAGATATTAAAAAAGAAGAACATCAGCAACGTTAAATTCACAGACGAAGAAATCATTCCACCTGAAGCGATACAGCTACTGAAAGATTCTCTCCCGGCGGATGCCTCTCAAGCAACATCTGAACTGCCTCCGGAGTATTGTGAACAGGTAAGCAAACTTCTGCCGGTAATTATGTCCGGAAAAGTCAGACTTTGGGATAAGCCGTCAGATTTTTCTGGGAAATTTTTCAACAACTGCCTGTTCTGCAATCTGGATATGAGTCAGTGGGATCTTACAGATACCTTTTTTAACCAATGCGTATTTGATCATGTAGTTCTGCCCGGCGAACTCTCTATCGTTACCATTCAGAACAGTAAGATAACCGATAGTCTGCTGTACGGAAACAGTTCCTCACGGCACAAGTTGAAACACCTGCAGATCTATGACTGCGAATTCTCCAATACCGATTTGTCGCATACCGACGCAGAATACTGCCAGTTTTCAACAACAACCTTTGAGGAGTGCAAATTCAGCGCCTTTGCCAATAAGACAAAATCGGAGTTTTACAAATGCAGTTTCAAAAACACCGATTTCAGAAACTCAAAACTGGATCTGACGATATTTGAGGAATTTAAGGAAACTGAAAATCTGAATTTCTCCGGTTCATCCATGAAATCTGCCATGATTACAGGTCTGCAGATAAGCAAGGATAATCTCAACTGCATAGACAACTGCGATTTGACATGCGCAAACATGAATCAAACC
Source organism: Succinivibrionaceae bacterium (assembly GCA_016284235.1). Taxonomy (GTDB): domain Bacteria; phylum Pseudomonadota; class Gammaproteobacteria; order Enterobacterales; family Succinivibrionaceae; genus UBA2804. The sequence goes on along the minus strand of JAEEOK010000094.1, from coordinate 37,622 downwards.
TTAATCAGCGGCATCAATCCTCAAAATGTTGTACTTAACCGAACCGTATTCACTGAAAGTTCTTTCCAGGGCATAAAATTTGAAAAACAGGATTTAAGCTGTGCATGGTTGAGCCTGTGCACGATAGAAAACTGTTCCTTCGAGCACTGCAATCTGTCCAATACAAAATTTGACGGCAGCCAGATGAAAAATGTAAATATATCAGACTGCCTGGCATCACAGATGTTTGCCGATAACATAGAATTTTCCTGCAGCTGCTTTAATCACTGCATTCTTGACTTTGCTTCAATGAACTATGCCAGATTGGACAATTCAAAATTTATCGACTGCTCAATGAAACTGGTTAATATCCACGATATAAAAAACACTGACAGTACAATGTTTGACTGCGATATGACCTATATACGCCGAACAGATCCACAGCTTTATGAAGCTGAGCATTTCTACTGAAGGGGGATTGAATATGTTTGCCTGTACTTCAATGAACGGAATCGCCATGACATCAGGACCGACAGATACATGCAAAACCCCGACGCCGGGCGGTCCGGTGCCGGTACCGTATCCTAACATAGCGATGCTCAATACAGTATCACCGAATACAACAGACAAAAAAATAACAGTACTGGGAATGCCTGTACTTAACGCAAAAAGCGAAATTCCAGTCACAAACGGCGACAATGCAGGCGTCAACGGCGGCGTGGTGTCAAACTCTGTTATGGGCAAATGCACATTCAAGTCTTCAAGCCAGAAGGTTTCCTTCAATGGCAAACCTGCAGTCTTTATGACATGCCAGACGGGCCACAACGGTCCAAGTACACCAAACGCAATGGGAACAGTGACAGTTCCGTCGCAGACATTCCTTAATGTGAATTAGTTTATAGCACGGGAGGATCGGATCATGGAATATGCACCAAACGTAGAGATAAATACAACTGTAAAAGATTCCTTCTCATTTAATCTGTTGAATGCTCAAACGGAAGCAGGCACATCCTACAGCACAACAGTAGGAAGCACTGTATCTACAAATATAAGAATCAATTTTGACCTTGCTTTTTGGGCCGGCGTATACAACGTCATCAATCTGCTGCCCTCCATATCATGCGACATAAGTTCATTTAAACCGTTTCCTGTCGTTTCATATCCGCTAGCCCCCGTACAGAATCAGCTGGATGTAGAAGATGAAGATGATCTGGCTGGTTCTCAGCAGCTTATGGAAATTTCAAACCATTTTGGAAATTTCAATGCAGCACTTCCTGATGATGCACAGGATGGAAACAATACAATAAACAGCGATACAAATGAAGATGCAACGGATTTAACCCTTAACAGCTACAGTCAGATAAAGGATTCAATGATCTTTAACGGCTACTACGGAATGGAAATAAACGATATCGGACCTATAAAGCCTATTGTTATACCTTTTGTGGCAACCGCCATTTCTCCTTTTGTATTCTCTCTTCCAAGTTTTTTAAACTTGGCTGCAGGTGACACAAAAACAGAGGATCAGTCAGAAGACGCAACAACCGGCGATAATACAGATAATAAAACCGTATATTCCACTTACGATGATGCAACGATAGATTCGTGTTCTGTCACCATTGGCAATGACACCATACAACTTGAATTTAGCAGTGTAAAACTGACAATATGCACGATATACAAAAATGACTCACATGAAGATGATAATGTCATCGGAAAAAAATATTCATGGGAGGCTGAAGTACAACTGACGAAAGATGGAAAAACCTATAAATCAGATTCTGCAGAGATTTTCAGCTACACCATCATCAACGGCAGCAGTTTTTCCTCGTCAGCTACCGGTGACTACGTGACCACAAACAAGATCACATTAAAAAACACCAGCAACAGCGAAGATACTCTGAACTACACTTTTATATTCAGAATTTACAGTACAACCGAAGATGCAAAAACTCTTGCTCTCCAATCCCCGTTATTTTCAAACGCCAGTTGCTGTTATTTCAGTTCTGACAGTGAACAATCCACCGCAGACATCTCATACTCAACCGTTAGTGACGGTTCTATAAGCAACGTCGTCACAAACACGATCAAAAGTTCAGCGTCAACCGACAATTTTTCACCTTACGAACGCAGCGTCACAGCGATCGGTTCTGATTACGCCATTATAAAAAGCGGAAATTCATCAAACACCGACGGCTCATCAAGCACCGATGGTTCTTCAAACTCCAATGACTCATCAGGCACCGACGGCTCTTCAAACTCCAATGACTCATCAGGTACCGATGGTTCTTCAAACTCCAATGACTCATCAGGCACCGACGGCTCTTCAAACTCCAATGACTCATCAGGTACCGATGGTTCTTCAAACTCCAATGACTCATCAGGCACCGACGGCTCATCAAGCTCCAACAGTTCATCAAACGAAGGATTCGCAGCATTAGAAATTGATGAACTTTTCTATTGGTTAAGCAAAAAAGGCACTAAAATAACTGACACCACTGACAGCTGGTACACTCAACTAACAGGCAGCAGTGACAACTCCGACCTGAAAGCGGTTTTGACATGTTTCGATACCGAAAAAGAAAAACTGCAGAAGGATAATCTTAAAGCCTACAAAATAAATTTTGAAGGAAGCGACGAACAAACAGTTGAGGACAAAATCAAATGTGCCCGTATCGTCGATGTAACAGGATCAGAAGTTGTTGTCGATCCCGCCGGATACACGCTTAATATCACACTGACTTTGCTTAAATACTCTTCAAAGTACTGTTTTCATCTGATTATCGACAAAGATGATTCACACAAAAGCGTAAGTTCCTACAACAGAATGAAGTTCTCCAGCAAAGCAGATGAAAAAATCGAACCCAACATTATGGTGGGCTCCAATCTAAAGAACCTGTTCACCACAAATTTTTCTATTTATGCTTCAAAATCATCCTACAGTGATGTAGGAATCGACAGCTACAGCATGGTATTTGACTTTTTTAGATTCAGATACAACGACACAACTGACCTGATTGAATTTTATCAGCTCCCCGCAGTAAACACCGATGATATAAACGAACTTATAAAAAGTGATAACAGCTACAACAATATGGTTCAAATTCTGAGCAGCGGTGCTGTAAGCGTCCCTGAAGCGATTCTGGGAGGAGTCGGAGCCGGACTGATTGGCTTGAAGTTCGCATTTAAGAACACTCCTCAGCTTATGTTTGATGCCAATAAAGACGATCAGGGAACATTTTATTCCTTTGCCAAAAATAAAATTAACCTGAACTCAACTGTTCTTCAAATGGAATCGGGGATTGAAATAGCTGAAGATCACATATACACGGGAGCTGAAGGAGCAATAGTGCTGAAGGTCGGTGACAGCTGCGTAACGTTGGGAAACAAACAGGATGTTAACATAGAGTTAGAATCCAAAAAATTTAAAATAAATCTAACTAACGACAAGATAGTTCTGGCTGAAAAATCAAATAAGGCAAAGGTTACTCTGTCAGAAAATAAATTTGATATTTCATTCAGCGGAGCCGCATCAACTGTTCTTGATCAGGACGGTCATGTACTAAAGGCGGCGAAAAATGTTAATTTATTTAAATTTAATTAAGAAGTGAGTTCTACCAAACTTTTATATCTTATAACTGAATTTGTATTGATGAAAACAGAGACAGAATTTCTGATGAAAAGGCAATGATTTTAATGGAGACATCAAAAATTTGTAACCTCGGTTTCTTGGAATTCGTCTAAATCTTTAGGGGCAGTCATATGAGTATCACGGATGGTCTGAAAGATAAAACCATAGACAACAATTTAACTTTGGAAATGAGTGCCAAAAACTCAACAAAGATCTCGACAGTTGTGGTTGATGCAACAGGATCCATAGGAAACAGTTTTTTCCTTGGATTAAAGTCATCATCAAATCTGCTCTTTGATACGCTGTACGGATTATCACTCAACTACGGTTTTTGTGGCAAAATAAGATTAAGACAGTCATGCTACTCTGACTTTTACAATAAGCAGTGCAATGGATCATATACCGCAACGTCTTTGATCAATCTCGTTGTTCACAGCAACCGCATTGCCTTTCTTTCCGGTTATGAATGTGATACACAAAATCTTGGTACCCCATTAAATAACACAACAATAACCAAGGGAGATTTTAAGGCGACAACTCTGACGGGTAAGATAATAATCAGCGGAAGCAAAAAAGTTGTGTTTAAATCATCAAACTCCGCCGACAAAGAGGGTTCGATTTTAATAGACAACTCCTCTGTATCCATATCACTTAAGAGCGGAACAATAAAAATGTCAGCAGCTGACGCTCCCTCCGACAATTTTAACCCTACGGCCAACCTTCTAAAACTAGACAAGGATTCGATTCTGACGCAAAGTTGCAGTGATGTTGCAATAGAACAGAAGAAAGACGAGACTTCATTAAAAGTAAAAAATTCAAAAATAGAAATGAAAAACAATGAAATAAATATTGTCAGTTCTGATTTTTACAGTCAAAGTCCTGCTGAAATAACACTTGTGGATGTATCTCAAACTCAGGCCGGCGTTACATACAATGAAGTAAAAATTACAACATGAGGAGGGAAGATTATGTCACCAAAGGAAAAAGTAGTCGATTTTGGGAAAGGTATTATATCGTATTTCAACAACACTAACCTGGTTAAATGGAAGCCAGACCTTTCCACTTCAACAAGCTACAGCCTTAGTTCTGAATCATCATTTGCTTTTAAACTTTTAGACAATCAGTACGCCGGCTCGGTTACAACAGGAATAGACTTAAGTTGTACAACCATGACCATCATCGGCGCTCAGGTGGGAATAAACTACAAGCCTGACATACCAGGCAAAGACCGCCGCAAAAAGATTTCCGCTGTATCAGAAAAAATAAGTTTTTCAAAAGACAAAATCTTCGGCTCTGAATACAGATATACCAATAACGGAGTTATATCATCAAACGGAGGAACCACACTTCAGGCTCCGCTCAATAAAACCTTCTCCACGTCATCACCCCCGACTTCAAAACAGGTTGTCAGAGCATTAGATCAGATTACTACAGCTGTCTGTACTGCCATAGGAGTTGCCAACTCCATTGCTGCAGCATCTTACACCGGGGCACAGAATCCAAATCCAGCCGGATACACAACAGCAGCCATAACAGCTTCCCTGCTTCCTGCAGTGGGGCTTGCAATTTACGGCACTGTTGAACAGATCCTCAAATCCAAAAATTCCAGCAAAAACAAAGATGCAAACGATGCAGCTGAAGGAATGGATGCGGATATACTGGTAGTTGCAACCCATGATGCTAAATACGAGAGCATGCTTGGCATAAATGTCAGTTCCAAAAACTCAAATATTACTTTAGACGAAAGTAGTAGCGGATCTGTAACCATCCAAGCTGACAGCGATATAACTGTTGAGGTGCCAGATTCCAAAATAACAATAGATCCAAACCAGATTGAAATGAAAAACGGAAACAGCAGTATAACTATCAACAATGACTGTATAAGGATAAAACAGGATACGCTGAAGATAATCCTATCAGAAAATAACGTTGATATAACAAATTCTTCCACAAAAGCCTCATTTGGACAAAACAAGATTAAGATATTAAACCTCCAATATGAAAACGGGAAATTGGCAATACAACCATAGGAGATTTAACCATCATGCCGCAAGTATCCTCGATGATCTGGCACTATTTGACATCTGTTTATTTTACTTGCAGGGCGGCATAATACAGGTTTAAGAAGTCAGAAATATGCAGGACGTTTTTTACACAACAGCCATTATTAAGGAAATTACAGATAGCAACTCCTATAAAATTATTGTTGACAAAAGTTACGCATCAGCAAAGCGGAGTATGTCATTATTGCTGCAGCCCTGTCCCGGTGATCTGGTTCAATGTCTGGTATACGGAAATAATTCCGTCTTAATCACGGCAATATTAAGTTCAGCCGAGCAGGAACAGACTTTTTCTCTTCTGCTTCCTCCCGACTCAAGTGTAATTTGTAAACAGCGACTTCAGATAACTGCGGACAAAATTAAACTAAATGCACAGATTTTTGCAGCAAACTCGAAAAACTTTTATGAAGCAGCAGAACAGCTGATAGAAAAGAATTCATCCCACACAAGAATCAAGAGCAGGAGTTCCGAGTTCGAAGCTGGAGAGATTACTACAAAAACAGACTGTCTCAGGGAAAGAATTCATAATTTGGCAATGAGACATACGGGTTCAAACGATCACTCTGTTGATAAACAGTGTGTAACCAGCACCGGCAGACATAAAATATATTCTGCAGAAGAAACAGTGATCAAAGGTAAAAAAGTGAATCTTAACTGATTCACAGACAGGAATCAGCATAAAGAAAACACATGAAGACTATGATTGAAGAAGCATCAAGAACTTTAACAGGCAGCAAGGTTCTGTATGAGCAAAGTAATATTACCAATACACCGCCTGAACATCAGAAACTCACTGCAGGAATATGGCAGGCAACCGTAGTATCATACAACAACGAAACAAATGAATTAATAATCAAAATTGAAGAGAGTGTTTTTTCTGCTATAAAGGCTTTTTCACTTCTGCTTGATCCAAAACCCAATGATATAGTTTTGTGTCATGCTGTAAACAATGACACGATATATGCTACTCAGATACTGGAATCAGGCTCTGAAACTAGCAGAACAATTACTCTCCCCGAAAGAATATCTGTAATGAGTTCCGACGATATAGAAATTCTGGCTAAGGGCATAGAAATGAATTCGAGAGAAATTCAGATCAATGCAGTAAAATCAGTCACAACAAGTCAGAACATTGAAATGCAGACTGATGTAATGTCTATGCAAAGCCGTACACACCACGAAGAAACGGGCACTAGAATCGTAACAAGCCAAACACTCAAGGAAACTGTCTTCAGAACAGCAAACAGGCATTACGGAGCAGATCAGTTAACTGTAGATGGCTCATCATCCGTAACAGCACAAAAATACATTCTTAACTCAAAAGGAACAGTTCAGATTAACGGTAGCAAAATAGACCTCGGGTAGATACGGCATATAAAAACAAAAGAGTTTACTGAGTCTTTAATATTTCACAAAAGTAACATATAAAAAAATCAAAACCGCCTAATAAATTAAGCGGTTATGCAGGAAGTCCAATTTCTACTTTGTTTGAGTGCTAAAATGAATAAAAGTTCAACGAATAGTAAAAAAACTTCGAATTATGCGGCTCAGATCTAATTTCAGATAAACTTTTAAGCCAAAGAGTCCGAATTAAACATTTTTTCCGTCAACTGAATCATCTGTCGTAATTTTTACATCATCTACAATTCCCTGACTTGCTGAATTCTCGTTACGATCAAACCATAACTCCATGAGTTCTCTGAAACTTTTTAATCCTATAGAAAGGTTGACCGAAGAAAAAGGCATTACTTGAACATACATTTCATGATCTTCAAATTCCTGCAGAGCAAATTTCACATTCTTAACTGCTAGAGAGCGTGGCGACTGATTAAGTTTATCAGCCTTAGTCAGCAGTAGCAGAGTTGGAAGCTGACAACCTATAGACCAGTCAATGATTTGGCGATCAAGAGTTGTCAAAGGATTCCTTATATCCATCACCACAACAAGTCCCTTCAAACATTTACGGGAAGCAAGATAATCGTTAAGAGAAGCCTGCCACTTTTTCTTAAGAGCCATTGGAACCTTTGCATAACCATACCCTGGTAAATCAACAAGTCGTTTACCCGGTTCAAGTTCAAAAAGATTAATCATCTGTGTTCTTCCGGGGGTTTTACTCGTTTTAGCAAGATGCTTGTTTTCAGTCAAAGCATTTAGAGCTGATGATTTACCTGCGTTTGATCTTCCGACAAAAGCTATTTCACAACCCTCGTCTGCAGGTAGAAATGATTTATCCGGAGCACTCATCATAAATTTAACATTTTTGAAATTATACATAATCAACCTATTGATATAATCAAAAAAAATAGGACTCTAAAGCCAATAACTTCAATCACATGTGCGTATTTCAGCGTTAAATCAAACAAAACTCTTTATTCGCCATTGCCTTTTATGCTACTGTTAATCGATCCTCTGAATTATTAAAAATACAAAAGGCTCTTTTGAATTGCATACACATACTAACATATTTTATCGTAAAAACTACGATCCGTATTTTCTTCTCATCGGACATACATGCTGCGACATGAACCAAGGTGCGCTGCCAGCTATTCTTGCATTTTTATACTTCCAGGGAGTGCTTACAACATTTGAAAGCATAGCATGGTTTGTTTTTGCATCTAATCTTGTTTCTTCTGTAGTTCAGCCTCTCGTAGGATACATTTCAGATAGATACCCGAGACCATGGCTCATGATTGCGGGGATCATAATAGCATCCATAAGCACTGGTGCCATCGGCTTTGTCCAGTCACATGACGCAATGATGCTGTGTTCACTGCTCAGCGGTATAGGAATTGCCATATTTCATCCGGCAGGAGGAAAAACAGCTCATGCCGTTGTTTCATCAGATCATCTTGGAAGGGGACTTAGTCTGTTTTACGTGGGCGGCAACATCGGTTTTGCCACAGGTCCGGTACTTGTTACAATAGCCATGACTTTCTGGGGTCCAGAAGGCACTGCCATTCTGTTTGTTCCTGGAATTGCCGTAACCTGCCTGCTCTTATTCATGAATCCAAAATTCACACATGCACTGAGAAAAGAGAAAAGACACATAACCCATTCAAAGGAACAGGGAAAAGCAGAAAAAGAAAGAGTGGGAGCATTTCTGATCCTCACTGTCGCTATTTTTTTCAGAGCAACAATATTCTTTGCCATCAATACATTCATACCTGTATTCTGGGTTAAAATTCTGGGGCAGACAGTTCAGGCAGGAAACACAGTGCTGAGCGTAGTTGCAGCAATGGGAGCCATAGCAACGCTGTGCGGAGGATTTCTTGCAGATAAGATAGGCGTAAACAGGGTGTTCAGCTATGCACTTACTGTAATAAGCCCGCTGTTTATTGCCTTCTGCTGTATTCAGAATGAGTACGTCAATATTGCTCTTATAGTACCTATAGCATTTTTCCTTTACGCAACCTCTGCCCCTATGATGGCAATAGGTCAGAGATTTCTGTGCAATCATACCGGTCTGGCATCCGGGATCACCGTAGGTCTTGCTGTAAGCTTCGGAGGAATTACTGCACCAATCCTTGGAAGAATCGGAGATATATACGGACTTATTGCAACTTTCTGGATTATTGCCGGATGTGCCTGCTGTGGCATGATTGTAAGTTACCTGATCCCTGACGCTTCTGTAAAAAAATGATTGCGATGCAGGAGCCGTCATTGGACAGTAAAATTTCTTAATTATTTCTTCCTTATGAAAACTCGGTGTTTGTTTTTTAACCAACTTCTGTCCAATGACGGCAGGATAGCAAGAAACTGATGCTTTCCATCAGTCTCATTACCTAATTTTATCTGACTGTCGATAATAACCCGGCTAAATGCCGACTTCGCTTTGCATCTGAAAAAAGACTCGAAAGATATTTATTATGGAGCAGACAGCAGATCTTTTTCAGGCTGTTAATTCTGCAGACTGCCAAAAAGCAAAAGGGACACAATTTTCTCATGTCCCTCTCGTTCACAATCAGATCAAAGATCAGTTACCAGCCTTAATTTTTGTCCACAAAGTATTTATTGTGCGGTTTATCTGTTGACTGTGAGGCTTAATCATAAACATTTTCGGCATCAGATCTTCTGGAATATTAACATTTTTGTTTGAAACCAAAGCCTCGTCCAGATACTGAGTTGATTCTGTAACCACATTGCTGTATGAAGTATAGTTGGAAATATCAGCAATCACTTTAGGATCAAGAATATAATTTATATACTTATACGCATTTTCAATATTCTGAGCATCAGCAGGTATAGCCATCATGTCATACCAGACCAGAGCACCTTCCTTTGGTACAACATAATCCACAACAACACCGTTCTTTGCTTCAATTGCACGATCACGGCCCTGCATTATATCTCCGCTCCAGCCTATTACTAGACAAACGTCACCTGTTGCTATATCAGCAATATACTGTGATGAATGAAAGTATCTTATGTAAGGACGTATAGTGAGCAACAGCTTAGCAGCCGCTGCATAATCCTTTGGATTAGTGGAATTAGGATCAAGCTTTAAATAATTGAGCGCAGTAGCAAAAATCTCGGTTGGATTATTCATAACTGCAACGCCGCAGCCCTTCAATTTAGAAATATTCTCAGGCTTAAAAACAAAATCCCATGAATCAATTTTATAATCCTCGCCAAAGGCCTCCTTGACCTTATCTACATTGAATCCAATACCTGTTGTGCCCTGCTGATATGGCACTGCATGTTCATTGTTTGGATCCAGCTCTGCAAGCATTTTCATTCTCACCGGATCAAGTTTTGACAGATTAGGAATTTTGCTTTTATCAAGTTTGTGAAAAACGCCAGCCTTAATCTGCCTTGAGAGGAAATCAGAACCAGGAACAACAATATCGTAACCGGATTTGCCAGCAAGAAGCTTCGCTTCAAGAACCTCGTTAGTATCAAAATAGTCAGTGGTGACCTTGATATTTGTCTGTTTTTCAAAATTGGAAACAGTATCAGGAGCCTCGTAATCGTTCCAGTTATACACGTTCAAGGTTTCTTCCGCTCCCGCCACTGACAGCATGGACATCAGACAAGAAGCACAGAGTACCGTAATACTTGATTTTTTAAGTGACTTTTTCATATTTTTTCCAATCTCGATAAGAAAAATTCCAAACACGCGCAGAAACATAAATATTTCTGTTCAAGATAATTATGGGACTAATGCACACCAATGTCATTATTAATTTAAAAAAAAATGAGAACGAACTAATGTTTTATCACCAGTTCCAAAAGAAAATCGGCACAAAACCAATCTTAGAGAATGATTTTGCACCGAACACAGTTTTGCCAAACTGAATACTAAAACTTCAATTATGAAAGGACGTCAATTATAAACTAATTACAGAGAAAACTGCAAATCAGCGGAGCAGTCATGCACAATACTTAAATTACTCCAGCCAGATGCTATTCCATCATAAACATCTCTCTCCGGCGCCGTCGCTATCTAAAATCTGCACAGACGCATACCTAAACTAGAGACCCAGAGCCGCCAGCAAATCATCCTGCTCCTCATTGCTTAATTCATCATCTTTTTTAGTGTCTGCGATATGCTGCTGTCTTTCAGCCTCCACAGTGCCGTTGTTAACGCTTTCAATAAGAGAATCCGGATCAATCTCCTCCGGCGAATCAAAGTCTCTCAGTTTAATAAACTCGGTATAATCCATGGAAAGTTCCATGTAAAAGATATTGTTCTTTTCAGTATAAAATGACACACGGCGCGACTGCGGTTTAACCAAATCAGTATCAACAGATATGCGAACCTGGCGATTAAGAGTGAGCATTTTAGGCTGTGACTGCGTTATTGAAGACTGAAGTTCCTGACTTACTTTCTTGGTAAAGTCGCCAAGAATCTGATTCATAAGCTCACCCATCACATTGCCAACCTCATCAGATGTGTATACTTTGGCAAGTTCATCCTCGGACATTCCCATGTTAAGAAGATAATTGGAGTACACCTCCATTGCGGCTTCTGCTGTAAAATTAATAACGACAAGACCTGAAAAGGCTCCATCAAACAAAACAAAACAACCGATATCTGGTCGTAAACAAGTCTTGGAAATGCGCTGAGCCATGGAAGAATAATTGATTTCATGGTGCGTTGCTTCTGTCAGAACAGAAGTAACAGAGTGACATAGTTTAAGTAAAATATCCTCAGTCGTTATTATTCTTTTTTCTGCTTTTTTGCTTGCCATTTGAAGCCTCAACCCTATCTACACAGTTCATTCTTAAATTTATATCAATCTCAGAAAATAAAAATGTAAATACATCACAAACTTTAAGGGTGTAAAAATAAAAATGGGGATCTCAAGCATATTATTGATCATTTTTTGGACGGTATTTGAGTATTTCAAGAAGCGACAAAAAATGCTGAGGAATTATAAGAAGAACACCAACAACAATACATACTATAGGCGTATAGCGCCACGCATCATCCGGAAGAAAACGAAAATACATTTCAATTATTCCAAAAAGCATCAGCAGACAGCCTATTACATTCAGCACTCTAAAATACCAGGGAATACGAATAATAACCTTCATAAAAATACCTTAAAAAGATTCTGTTCTATTAACATTTTATCCAAGAAACAAGCATGTAACAAATCATTACCGTTTAAAATTTATGCAAAAAAAAGGATCCCGACAGAAGGGATCCCTGTTGAAAAGAAGTAACACTCAAACTAGATTAAATGAATTCTATTTTCTTTCATCCTTTGGTGGCTTCGGCCAATCCTTGTATGAAGGTGCATCAGCAAGACGCTTTGCCTTAACATACACATCAAGCTCCTTAAATGAGAGACCTCCGTCGCTGTTCAAATCTACAGTTTTGAAATCCATTCCCTGCACTAAATTTCTGAGCTTTTCATTCTTCTTGGTCTTAACATCAACGAAAGCTGCATATTCATCCCTGCTCAACTTTCCGTCATGATCCAAATCAAAACGGTTGAAAGATCTGAATTCCTTCATATTAGGCATTGGTGCTCTGTGATGCCCGTGTACTCCGTGAGGTGGCGGAGGCATATGATGCCCGTGCTCTCCGTGAGGTGGCGGAGGCATATGATGCCCGTGCTCTCCGTGAGGTGGCGGAGGCATATGACGCCCGTGCGGACCATGACGATGAACCGGCTTCAAACCTGGAACTTGAGCAACCTTAGGTATGGCAAGATATTCATCAAACGTTATGAAGTTATCTTTGTTTGCATCAAGTTCAGCAAATGGTTTCAATGAAGTCTGCACTTCTGCAGTATATTTACCAATTAACTGCTTGTATCCGTCAAGTTCTTTTTGATCAAGGACCATATTTCTATCAGCATCACAGTTGATCATGACATCCATAACATTCAGACGGATCCCGTTATGATGCGGATTAGGAAGAGGCGGAACTGCCAATACAGCCGTAGACAGCAACGAAACCGGCAACAGTAAACAAAAGAGTTTATTCATCATAAATTCCTTAAAATAACTTTAAAAGCAATACGTTAGATATAAAAAATAACATTAAGTTCAATTTTTTATTCTGATATTTCCGACTCGAATTTGTAAAGAACACAAAAAAACAAGGTTTGTCATAGATTTAAAAACATTCTTTCCAGAAAAATAACTGATTAGAACATTACCGTTTAGACCTGCGAAATTTAGTTAAACTATGGGCAGCAATAAACGGTGTTTCAATTTGAAAATAAAAAAGCAGCCCCTCGGACTGCCCAAATTTTACGCAAATAATCAGAAACTCATTCACCCAGAACAATACTCTTAAACAAGTACTCTATCTGCTCCTTCACCATTGCTCTGACAATGAAAACGATTTTGCTCTGTTTCTTATCCTCCGGCCACGACTGAAGACATGTTAGAGGATATATCTGACCATACACACCATGAACAACCACTGGTCTAGGATCTGAATCCAAATTCAGAATACCCTTCATTCGCAGAAGACTGTCACCATACTGCATCTGAATAGCCTCAAGAGCATCCATAAGATTATCTGCATTCAAAGGGATATCAAACTCCATACTGAATGTAGCAACATTTGAATGGACACTGATAGAAGGTTTCTTCACTGCACCAATGCCTGATTTTGAAACTTTAACCGGCTGAATTGAACTTGCAACGCCCATTTTAGCGCTTTCCGTGGCAAGCCATGCACTTATCTTTTTAGGATCCCTAACCTCACCGGAATTGAACGGTCCTATATCTTTCAAAATTGCTGGATCAAGTTCTCCATTAAGAACCCTATGAACTTTTACAGACGGGTTGAGCATTTCAACTACTCTTTCAATCTCCTCAACCTCGTCATTGTCAACGAGATCCGTTTTACTGATAAGAACCGTATCAGCCTGGGCAATCTGCTTTACCGCTTCAAACTGCTCTTTTATCTGTTTACGGATATTAACTCCGTCTACAACGGTTACCGTTCCGTCATACCTGAATCTCTGCTCTATAAAAGGATTATAGTTAATAAGACTTACCAGAGAACCGGGATCTGCCATTCCTGTCGTCTCAATCAATATCCTGTTAAACATTGGAATTTCTTTGCGTACAGCCCTGCTAAGAAGATCAGTCAGAGCATTAACCAGAGAACTTTGCAGTGTGCAGCAGATGCACCCTGACTCCAGCAACACAACCTGATTATCGATTTTTTCAACAAGTTCATGATCAAGACCGACAGATCCAAATTCATTTATAAGAACCGCGCAATCTTTCATGGACTGCTGTCTAACCCAGTAGTTAAGCAATGTAGTTTTACCGGAACCGAGAAAACCCGTAATTATATTAATCGGTATGCGCCCATCCGTTATCATCTAATTCATACCTCTCATCATCTGAATCAGTTTATTTGACACTCTGCACGGCTGAAGTCGAGGGTTCCTGTTTCAAAAAAACACAGCTTAACCAAACCATGTTTTATGCGATCTCCAGGAGTCATCACACCATTATTTCAGCCTTTTTTTAAATATCATATACTCTACGGCATTTTCACAAAATAATCTAGACTCGTATGCCACTGCTCATGAGCGGCGGGATAAGAGCATTACTCATTTCTCAACCTTGTATACCGGTACATCTATATAAAAATTTAGGCTCCTTACAAAATCAAGTTGGAAATATATTGGATGATTTATTCAAAATAAGCAGAACTCATCAACATGGAACAATTATTTCAAGGATCAGAATTAGCCTCGTTGCTATCGTGTGTCACTCTCTAACATCTTGATACTCAAGGATTTGTTTCCGGGTGGTTACTGTGTTACATCTGAAATGCAATTTTTACTGACGGGAACACTCCGAGCCAAAGTTCAGTCATCTAGTCTGCGTCGTTCCAACCGGAATTTGTAAATAACTAGAATAAATAACACAAGTACGCCGCAATGCGACCTAACTAGGCAGAGGTTATTATCGGCTTAAGGCAACAGTACTGTTATGTAGAACACTCATACCTACAGAAAAAGTTCTCTCTAAAATTTTACTGGATAACCCCGCATTAACAAAATTCAAGCATCTTCAAAAAAAATCTGGCATAACTCTGATTAAAGAAGGAAAATAGGCATGATGTTGTAACACTAGGAAAAACAAAATGTCAAAAGATTATGAAGAAGAATCCTGGGAAAGTCTGGATGATTTCGAAGAGGAAGAAAACGAGTACTCTGAAAATGACGGATGGGATGACGATGGATTAGGATGGGATCGCGAAGTCTACTTTGACGAAAACGGATTTATGGTAGATCCTTCTGATGCTGACAGCGATGACTATGAGGATGATTTCGACGAAGACGAAGAAGATGAGGAATAAAAACCTGTTTCAAGCTTTTGCAAATGTCGCAGGAAAGTTCCTTTTACTTTGTCTACAGGGATATAAGTCGACTTTTATGTTTTGCTAAAACGTCGTAATAAAGTTTATTCATAAAGAGATCATATTACAGAAGAGTGTCCTGTAACACCAGCACTGCATTCCAACAAAACACCAGTCGAACATATCATTGCTGCAGACATGACAAATTGACAGCATTCTCTGCCTAAAGGCTGGGGATTCCTACCAGTTTCCACAGCAAGCGGCAGGTTGCTGTCGACAGGCTTCTGTTGCTGAACGACAATACTGTTAATTCACAAGCTCTACGGCTATGCCCTAGCCTGGCCTGATTTGCCGTCACTGAGAAATCCGAAGTCTATCTCTGCTGACAAGAAGGATTATGCCTTATATCCACACCCTAAAGGACGTGTTTTACGGCACGATCAGATAGAGCGATGAAACGCTGGCACTTTTTGAATGTGGCTGCAGTGAAAATGCTGATACATTTTGTGCAATGACTGTTTTAGCCGGCAGCGAGTCACCCTAGAATAAAAGGCAAACCATACCTGAACGTAGTTGCAGAGTTTATGAAATGAACATCTTTAGCAGTCAGCAACAAGAACCTGTCGGGAATTGTCTGACAACTTATTAAATGTTCCTCAGCATTGAGACAGGAAAGAATGTCAGGGTTACGGCTGCAGTAATTTCCGCCATTTACAGAGATTTCAAGGCTCATCTCTGCAGCTGACTAATGAGCCTGCTCCCAGTTATCAGCAATACCGACCCCGACTTCAAGAGGAACACTGAGATTATATGCGGATGACATAATTTCAGAGATTTTAGATGCATAATCCTCTGCCAAATCTTCCCTTATCTCGAAGACTAGTTCATCATGCACCTGAAGAATCAGATAAATCGAATCTTTCTGGGCGTCATTGTCAATAAACTGCTCAACTCCAATCATCGCCTGCTGAATTATATCAGCTGCAGATCCCTGCATCGGAGCATTAGTGGCAACCCTTGAAGCCGCTTTAAACAGAAGTCCCTGACCAGATTTAATATCCTTTATCGGAATACGTCTGTCAGTAACAGTTTTAACATATCCGTTTTTCTGTGCATCTCTGACAACATTATCAAGATAACTCCTTATGGAACTGTAGCGGCTGAAATATCCGTCAATGTACCTTTGAGCCGTTTTACGATCTATTTTTAACTGTTTTGACAAACCAAAAGCACTCATTCCGTACAGAATACCAAAATTTATCGCCTTTGCACTTCTTCGTTGCTCCGCTGTTACAGAATCAAAAGGAATACCAAGTATTTCGGCAGCTGTACGCCTGTGTATATCCTCCCCACTTATGAAGGAATCTATCAGCGATTTATCTTTACTCAGATGGGCCAGAATTCTTAATTCAACCTGGGAATAATCGGCTGCTACAATCTTGAACCCGCTCCTGGCAATGAACGCCCTTCTGATTTTCCTCCCTTCCGCAGTTCGTACAGGAATATTCTGCAAATTCGGATCGGAGGAGGACAATCTTCCTGTACTCGTTCCGTTTAAATGAAATGTCGTGTGGATTCTTCCGGTATCAGGATTAATCAGTGTCGGCAGAACAGATGAGTAGGTAGAAATAAGTTTTGTCAATCCACGGTATTCCAGGATATCCGCAGGAAGTTCATAATTTAAGGAAAGATCCTGCAGCATTTCTTCGTTTGTAGTGTATTTCCCTGCCTCTATCTTTTTACGAAGTGCAGGATCTAGAGGTATCATTTTCTGCTCTTCAAACAGAATCTCTGCCACCTGCTTAGGAGATGATATATTAAATTCTCTGCCAGCAAGAAAGAAGATGCGATCCTTCAGTTGACTGATTCTTTCTGAGAATTCATTGCTTATCATATTCAGTTCAGGAACCGAAACCATAACTCCGGTATGCTCCATATGAGCAAGAACCTTGATCATAGGCAGATAACAGTCCCTGTATCTGCATTCAACACCGTTTGATGAATGCATGAGTTCTCTGTAAAATTCGTGAAGTTTGCCAACTGCATGAAGACATATCCCAGAATATCTTGCCACCGATTCCACAGACACATCGGAAAACTTTAAACTGCTTCTTCTGTTTGATGTAATCTCATCAGGCAGATCAACAGAAATATTAAGATCTTGATAAGCAAGAACCGCCAAATCATATGATCCCCTAATGGAATCCAGAAGCCAGGCTTCAATCTGAGGATCATCAACTTCACCTTTAAGCCTTAAACCGTACCTGAATAATATATGACAGAGGCGCTTGGCATCAAAAACAACCTTGATACATTCTTCACTTTCAAAAAAAGGTCCGAAACAGTCTGCTACACTCATAAATTCAAGCTGATCGGGTACACCTATGTAGCAATGCCCTAACGGTATGTAAAACTGTGTTCCATCCAAAAGAGCAATACCGATTCCGACGACTGTGCATGACATATAATCTTTCCCGCTCACAACCGGATGGATAACAGAAAACTTATCCGAGCAGATTCTGTCTCTTAGAGCATAAAGGGAAGCTGTATCACTGATAACCCGGACATCAGCAGAAACGTACTGCTTGACTGCATTCTCAGTCTGCCCAGCTAAACCTGATTCCTGTTTTTCTGCAGTCTGAACAGATTCTAACGAGTCGGATGAAGTCCTTGGAAGAGAACTGTAGAGTGACTTTAATCCACAATCCAGGTATATCTGTCCCAGAGCGGCATAATCTGGTTCATGCCATTTCAAATCCCGATAGGCGATAGGAACATCAACATCACAAACAATCGTGGCAAGACGATATGACAGTTTTATATCATCGATGGATTCTCTGAACTTTGCCGGAAAATTCTTTGCTCCTCTAAATGAAAGAGCTGATGCGGCTTCGGGATTCTTTTCTATGTCTTCTATTGATCCCAGGCTGTTAAGAACAGCCTCGGCTGTTTTCGGACCTGTACCCTGCATTCCTGGGATGTTATCAGATGAATCACCAACCAAAGCAAGATAATCAATCATCAGTTCAGGAGGAACTCCATACTTGTCCATACCCGAAGTGCGATCAATAATCTCATCGGTCATTGTATTCTCTATAATGACGTTGTCATTCACAAGCTGATATAAGTCCTTGTCACCAGTGCATATCAGGACTTTGTCACCCTGTGATGATCCTATCTTGGCATATGTGCCGATTACATCATCAGCCTCATACCTTTCAACCATAAGAACATCACACCCCATAGCTGAGGAAACTGCATGAATTCTAGGACACTGAACACGAAGATCCTCGTCCATGGACTTACGGTTTGCCTTATACTTGTCATATATTTCGTACCGGAAACAATGTACCGGAGAATCAAAAACCATAATGCAGGGAATATGCTCATATTTGGCTCTCAGAGCTGTAAGCATTTTGGCAAAAATCATCACTGCACCGATTGGCTCCATCTTGCTGTTTCTAAAATTCTTTTTTAGTGATGAATGGTATGCCCTAAACATGAATGATGAACCATCAACCAATACCAAATCAGGAGCAAAAGTCATAGTACCTCTCGAAAAACATCGCCAAGCTTAAATCCGGTAAAAACAAGCAGCAAACTCAGAACGACGCTTGTGACAACATAAACCGCAGCATATAAAAACTGTTCAGACTGAAGCAGTTTAAGAGTATCCAGAGAAAAAGTCGAGAAAGTTGTAAAACCACCGAGAAAACCGGTTACAAGTAGCGGACGAAGCATTTCATTAGTTCCAAATTTATGTAAAACAAAAGAGGAAACGAAACCTATTAAAAATGATCCGATGCAGTTGCATAAAAATGTCGCATACGGAAAAGCTGAATATCTGACCAGCAGACCTACACCGTAACGAAGGCAACCTCCTGCCGCACTTCCTACAGCGACATACAAAACTGTAAACACTCTGAATTCCTTTCAATACCCAACACATGGATATTTTATCAGCACACGGCTTTTTATGTGCGTCTAAAAGACAACAACTAGATGAATACTGTCTTAAACATCACAGCACCGGTATGTTTTATCGGTGAAGAAAAGTCTAAAACTCACCGTTCTTGTCACTGCTGTAAGATCGGGCTAATGAGCATCACAGATTAATTTACATGAAAAAGCTGTTAATAAAATTGTTAATAAAACATGATTAATCATAGAATAAAGTAAAAACCAGCTGTTAATAACACAGCAAAAAATCATGATACATCAATAAGTTACAAACAAAGAATTCAACAATCAGCATTGTTTATAAATCAAACAGAAAAACTGTCAATAAAAATTTCTACTGCTTTCCGAAGTCTTAACGGGATGAAAATAAACTAAAAAAAACATAACCGTTTAAATACTAAACGAAACAGCATCTACCAGTTTGCAAAACTCCGTATCAATGCTCAAAGGTTAACTGCACTCAAACGGCGGATAACCTCTGCCTAATCAGACATGAAAAGCCAAACTTTAATAAATCTTGTAAATTATGCGCAATTTTCAGCTTTGCTGATTATCCAAATATTTAAACAGCAGACGCAGCACTCCTAAACATCACTCGTCTCATCAGGCAAAAACTGTTAATAAAATTGTTAACAAACTTAGATTAATCAGTAAAAAACATACCTTTATTCATGTTAATAAATCGAATAAAACACAGAAAAATCAATATGTTACATCAAATTAAATCAATAACAGAATACTATAAACAAAGTTTATAAATTTTGTTAATTGTTTTTTACTCCAGCCTCGGAAAAATGAAACCGTAAATACTGACTCATGACAAAATCAATATCTTTATATTCAGAAACAGCACTGAAGAGAACCTCAAACACAGCAAAAACAAACAATCTACATATAAAATACAGTATTCAGAACTGGATGGCACCGTACATTCACAAATTTTCCAAATGAAAGTCAGAGAATAACATCGACACCGGACAAAAAATAGCAAGGCAGAAGAATCTACCCCGGAACCTGTTTAATTGCAAAACACCCCCCTTTTTTCTATAATCATAATCGGGTTTTTTCACTAGTAACAGACCGATTTTATTTTCGGAACACTGGTGTTAATCTGGCATACCTGCAACCTGGATACCAGAATACGAAAGCGTATACCTCATGATTTAAGTCTGGCATGATGTACTCTGACGGCACTTTTGTGCATGAGTCATCATTCCGTAAAAATTTGTATTTTCCCGAAACGTCGACAAATAAAATGATCCTGCAGCAATACCAACAGCTAAAAAAAATTGTAGGTGAGTACCTTCCTCCAGAGCAGATAGCCAGGATCGATCAGGCTTTTAACCTTGCCAATAATGCTCATGAAGGTCAGTACAGAACCGGCGGAGAACCGTATATCACTCACCCGGTGACTGTAGCCTGCACTCTTGCCAAATATCATCTGGATTACGAAACAATCATGGCCGGAATTCTCCATGATGTTGTTGAAGATACTCCTGTAACAAAAGAACAGCTGCAGAAACTTTTCGGAAACAATGTTTCCAATCTAGTAGCAGGTGTCACCAAACTTGATAAAATCCAGTTTTCAAATTACAAGGAGGCTCAGGTTGCCAACCTACGAAAAATGGTTATGGCCATGGTACAGGATATTCGGGTAATCATAATCAAGCTTGCAGACCGTATGCACAATATGCAGACTCTCAGACCTCTGAGACCGGATAAACGGCGGAGGATAGCAAAGGAAACTCTGGAAATATATACTCCTCTTGCCAATCGTCTGGGCATGCACGCAATCAAGGATAAACTTGAAGCTCTGTGCTTTGAAAATATATATCCGTTCAGATGCAGAACGCTGACCGACGCTGTAAATTATGCATTCAGCAACCGCAAAACAGAAATCGAAAGTATAGTTGCCGATGTTTACAAGGAACTGGAAAAAAAGAATATAAAAGGGCGTGTATTCTGCCGTGATATCAGTATATTCAACATATACCGCAAACTTCAAAGTCACAAACTTGAATTTCACGGCGTTCTTGACAACTTCTGCTTTACAGTCATAGTTAATGACATCGACACCTGCTACAGAGTTCTGGGAATCATTCACAGTCTGTACAAACCGAAACCTAATTCATTCAAAGATTATATTGCCGTGCCGAAAAGAAACGGATATCAGTCAATACATACAGCTTTGATAGGACCGCACGGCATGCCTATCGAAATGCTAATCAGAACAGAATTCATGAATGCCATGTCTGAGATGGGTGTTCTTGCCCGGTGGTCATACAATACCACTGATGATCAGGCCTCTTCAGCAGTAATGCAACAGGCTCAGCGATGGATGAACAACCTGCTTGAGCTTCAGGAGAATGCTGGTAACGCGTTTGAATTTGTGGAGGGGGTTAAGGATGACCTCTTTCCTGATGAAATATATGTATTTACACCGGAAGGAAACATTCTTGAACTTCCGGTAGGTTCAACCCCTATCGATTTTGCCTATGCCATACATACTGATATCGGTCAGACATGCATAGGTGCAAGAGTAGACCACCAGCCGTACCCTCTGAGCTGGAAGCTGGTTTCAGGTCAGTCAGTGGAAATAATTACATCTCCCACAGGACGTCCCAACACATCATGGCTGAACTTTGTAGTTACCGCAAGGGCAAGAACAAAAATTAAACAGTATCTCAACAATCTTGCAGCGGATGAGGCTATAGTTCTAGGCAGAAGAATAGTACTCAACTCTGTCAGCTACCACAGCATTAACGAAATTCCTCAGGATAAAATGGAGCTGATTCTTAAGGAAACCGAACATACAAACTGTAATGATCTCTTCCGGGATATTGCTCTCGGAAACGAAATGAGTCTGCTTGTGGTACAGAAGATTCTGGGTCAGAACGCAAGCAGTGATCCTACTAGTTACGGAATGCAGACAAATAAAAAATTCCCTATCAGAGGAACATTCGGACTTCTGATTAATTTTGCCCAATGCTGCCTGCCTGTACCCGGCGATGAAATAGTAGCCCAGGTGACAACAGGAAAAGGTCTGATAATCCACCGGTGCGACTGTACTCAGCTTAAGCATGAAACTGATCTGACTAGAGATAAGCTTATGCAGGTGGAATGGGACGAAAGGCTTATTGAACAGGATTTCCAAACATCAGTAGTCATAGAATATATCAATGCTGTCGGTGTTTTACCTCACATTCTTCGCGTTATAGGAGACGCCGAAGCTGTTATCGGTGATATGAGTACGTACAGAAAAGACAGCACATCATCAGTAATGGAACTAAAAATAGGCGTGCAAAGCCTTGATCATCTTAACGGTATTATAAAAGCACTGAAAATACAGCCTAATGTTCTATCGGTAAACAGACATACAAACATACCATCCAGAAATGACAGACAATTCAATCGTACGGCACCGACATGATAGATTACACAACAGAAGACTGTCTGAATAACAGTTACCGCAGGATCCTCATCGATTTCAAAGCAAATCACGGCAACTGTCAGAGCATCAATTACGGCGACGAAAAATCAGTATCTGCCATTTCTTTTATCCACGGCGGGATTAATCCGATGCCTCAGTTGCTTTTTGTTCAAGGAAGAGCAGAGACAATAGACAAATACCTCACACTTTTTCATGATCTGTACAACGCCGGATATGATATCTATTCCTACGATCATCCCGGTCAGGGATACTCGGGATGCAGGGAGCACCTCGGACTTTCATGGATAGATTCATTTGAAGATTACGAAAGAGCGCTTACAGCAGTAATCAAACACTACGAACTTAACAATCCGGTAATTATCGGTGTTTCCATGGGTGGACTTGTAGCAGTATCCGCACTTAATAAACAGAAGATAAAAACATCAAAAATGATCCTTGTAACACCAATGTTCAAAGTGGATCGAAAAGGTCTCCCTAAATGGCTTGCGATACTTGCCTGCGATTTTTTTGATCTGTTTGGAAAACTGACCGGAAATAAGTACAGTTCCCCGCCTGGACAGAAATCGTATCGCAGACCGGCATTCACAAACAACAACAAAACACACAGCGAACGCAGACTTAATTTTTACCACGACTGGTATAGCAACAGTCAAATCTTTCCTATCGGAGGAGTAACTTGGCACTGGCTCAGTCTGGCATACCGCAGTGAACCTCAGTATATAAGAGGCAGACAAACCAGAATTATGCTTATTGAAGCACAAAACGATACTATCGTTGACAACAGCAACAACGAAAAAATAATCAAAAACTCAACTGCACAAATTGAAATAAGACGAATAAGAGGAGCTTATCACGATCTTCTGAATGAGGAAGATGACATAAGAAACCAAACACTTAAACAGATTACAGAATTCATACAGAAATGACTGACGAAGAATTTATGCACCAGGCTCTGATCCAAGCTAAAAAAGCAAGGGATCTCGGAGAGGTACCTATAGGAGCCGTCATTGTTCTGAATGGAAGGATCTTAGCAACAGGCTGTAACAGTGTAATAACAAACTGTGATCCGACAGCTCACGCTGAAATTCAGGCTATACGCCAGGCATCGAAAATCATCAGTAATTATCGTCTGATCGAAACCGAACTTTTTGTAACAGTAGAACCATGCGTAATGTGTGCAGGTGCCATAATCCACTCCAGAATAAAAAGAATTGTTTTCGGAGCATCTGAACACAGAACAGGCGGAATCAGTTCAGTCTACAGTGTTCTGCAGGACGGGATCCTAAATCACACAACTCAGGTAACATCCGGCATTCTTGAAGCAGAATGCCGCCAGCTGATGCAGGATTTTTTCAAACAAAGACGTGAAGAGCAGAAAATCCAAAGAGAGAAAATAAAACAGATAACAAGGAAATCGACAGATGGATGAATATTTAGCAAGATTTAGAGGGATCGCTGCTTTATACGGACTTTCAAAACTGCAGGTACTGAAAAAAGCCAAAATTACGATAGTTGGTATCGGCGGTGTCGGTTCATGGGCGGCAGAAGCCATGGTGCGGACAGGGATAGGAAAAATTAGACTTATAGATCACGATTCTGTAAACATAACAAACACCAACCGACAGATTCATGCAAGCAATTCCAATATTGGAAAAACCAAGGTTGAAGTTATGTCAGACCGGCTGAAAGACATAAATCCACAGCTCGAAGTTGAATACAGCAACACATTTATCAATCAGCATAATCTTGAAACCTTTTTTCCTGCTCAGAAATGCAAAGACGAGTACGTGATAGAGGCAATTGACAGTATTCCCGAAAAAACAGCGCTTATAAACCACCTTAAAAGAAACAAATACAGATTTATAGTCTCAGGAGGAGCCGGAGGGAAAACTGATTCTTCTCAGATTTGCGTATCTGATCTCAGTACGGTTTCTCAGGATCCTCTGCTTGCAAAAATAAGAGAAAATCTTCGCAATGATTACGGATTCACAGCAAGAAATAAACATAAGTTCGGAATAAGATGCGTTTATATACAATCGCCAAAACTCAAACCGTCGAGCGTAAATACTCCCGATGAATTAAAAATAATTTCAAATTACTTCGATGACAATATAGTAACGTTCGGAACATGTATGATGGTAACAGCAACCCTGGGACTCGCTCTTGCAAGAGAAATAACAGATAGGATAGTAGCCGATGACCTACAGTGAACTCAACTCCCAGCAGAAGGAGGCGGTAAATTATATTTCCGGGCCGTGCCTTGTCATTGCCGGTGCAGGCTCGGGAAAAACCAAGGTCATTACAGAAAAAATCCTGTATCTTATTCAGGAAACAATGTTAAAAGGCTATGAAATATGTGCTGTTACCTTCACTAACAAGGCAGCAAAGGAAATGAGAGCCCGCATAGCTAAAATAGCGGATCACGAGTTGCTGAAGGGACTTCTAATTACAACATTTCATTCACTCGGCCTGCACATAATAAAACGTGACTATGCAAAAATGGGATTAAAGAAGAATTTTATTCTCATGGATACGAACGATCAGAAATGGCTTGTTTCATCTCTATACAGGGAGCAACTCGGCAATAAAGAGGATAAAGTTGATGACGAAGTGGTCTTTTCAACATTAAATGCAATATCAAAAGCCAAAATGAACGGTCAGACGCCGGATGAAATGAAAATGAACTCTTCATCCGATGAAATGATCCATGCTCTCATCTATGAAAAATACGAAACAATGATGAATGCATATAATGCTGTTGATTTTGACGATCTTGTTCTCAAACCAATGAGACTTCTGAAAACAAATGAGTCATCACGCAAGTACTGGCAGAACAGATTCAAACATGTTCTGGTGGATGAATACCAGGATACAAATGAAACCCAGTACGAGTTTCTAAAACTGCTTATCGGACTGAAGGAGAAATTCACCTTTGTAGGAGATGATGACCAGTCCATATACGCATGGCGCGGAGCGGATCCCCAAAATATCGTCCGTCTTCATGACGATTTTCCTAATCTTAAAGTTATAAAACTGGAGCAGAATTACCGTTCTTGCGGCCGCATTCTTCACGTTGCCAATGAACTTATTAAAAATAACAGTCACATCATAAGCAAAAATCTGTTTTCAAACTATATGTACGGTGACAGGATTATAGTACATGAAAGCAGCAATCCTGTAGCCGAAGCTCAGTACGTATCGACTTTGATATACGGAAAAAGGTATGAGAAAAAACTTAAGTGGAAAAATTTCGGAGTTCTGTACCGAACCAATTTTCAATCAAGAGAAATAGAGAAGAATTTTCGTGAAAGCCGCATTCCATACCGTATAAACGGCGATATATCCTTTTTTGAACGAGCTGAAGTAAAAGATATAATGGCATACTACCGTGTGCTTCAAAATCCTCAGAATGACAACGCCATTATCCGCATAATCAACATTCCCCCTAGAGAAATAGGTAATGCCACTACAGAAAAACTCGGTCAGTATGCCAAAGAAAACGGAATGAGTCTGTTTGATGCCATGGATTACTACGATTTCACGGCCAGTCTGTCAGAAAGAGCAGCAAACGCTCTAAAAAAATTCAAAACCTTCATCAAAGCCAAGCGAGAAATGATAGACGAAGGTCTTGAAGAAGATATGATCCAAGAACTGTTTGATGAAATAAACTACAGAAACTATCTTGTCAATGAAAACAAAAACGAACAGATAGCACAGATAAAATATGAAAACATAATCCAGCTCAGAGACTGGCTGATTAAGAAACTTAAGGGAAATCCCAGCGAGGCAGTAGAGCCTTCCAGCTTTGACGATGCTGTATCCTCGCTCTGCCTCAGAGAAATGCTGGATCAGACAGGTGATGATACAGAACTGGATCAGGTTCAGTTAATGACAATTCACGCAGCAAAGGGACTGGAATTTGATTTTGTTTTTATAATAGGATGTGAAGAGAAAATCATACCTCATAACAACAGCATAGAAAACGGAGAGATAGAAGAGGAACGAAGGCTTATGTATGTCGGCATAACCAGAGCAAAGAAATATCTTATAATGAGTCATTGCCGATCAAGACAGGATGAAAAAACAAAAATATCACGATTCATTAAAGAACTTCCACAGGACGATTTGGATATCCAAACAATAGAATCACAAAAAAAAGCAGATCTACAGACAAATTTAGATTTTCTGAACAGCTTATTAGCAGATTAATGTGGAAATTAACAACCTAAGAGAATATAATCCCTGTGAATGCTAGCTGTGCACCTGTAGCCCAATGGATAAGGCGTCACCCTCCGGAGGTGAAGACTGTGGGTTCGACCCCCGCCAGGTGCGCCATTTCTGTCCTTTTTTAGTAAATCAGGTGTGTGCCTTCCTGATACTTTCTAAAAAGTTCTAAACATCTCTTTCGATTTTCTTCCGTCAGCTTTACAATTTCGGATTTTCCGCTCAACTGATCATAAAACGGTTCATCCCTGAAACCGATACCCGATGTATCTGAACATCTGCATCCATAGTAAACATCCGTAATGTTGGCCCACATTATCGCTCCTAGACACATAGGGCACGGTTCTGCCGTCGTATAGATGACACATCCGCTTAAATCATGGGTTTTTAGATTGCGGCTTGCATCTCGAATCGCCTCCATTTCACCGTGACATGTAGGATCATGATTCAACAGAACACGATTATGCCCGCGTCCCACTATACGTCCGTCTTTAACCACAACACAGCCAAACGGACCGCCATGACCTTTGCTGATGCCTTCCTCAGCCTCTGCTATTGCAGCATTCATAAAATCTTCAACCATAAATTCTTCAGCACGCTTGAATCAACTCTTCAGTAAACCGCGCTCACGAAGGAAACGCACTAAATCATCGAGATACTTTCCTTCCCCGATGAGGGTGAAACTGTCAGACAGATCCTTTCCCAGCGGTATCAGTCCAATCTCCGGAAAACTGTTGACATACTCGTATCCGTATACAACTGCTTTCATATCCTCAGAGAAACTTTCATTTGGTGTTAGCTCCATAACATTTACAAACTTCTCATCAAAATTCCATTTTTTCAAAATCATTTTTCCCAAAGGACAGCGAAGATTATTTTTCCACTCATTCACCAAATCAGCATCAAACTTTATCTGTGATACCCTTTCAATCGCATCAAGTTCAGAATACAAAGGTAAAAAACCGATATTGAGAAATATTGCAGCAAGGGAAATGTAATCTCCGACTTCACGGGGAAGATCACCGTTTATCAAACTATATGCAGTCAGGGAATAACGGCATACGTGTCTGGACCGGTTATAATCGTCTCGACACATACTGTGGAGCAATTTCGAGTGAAAGTTGTATCCCTGAAGAATTGACATAGCTAGAACCAGATTTACTGTTCCATTTAGTCCTATACGGTTAATAGCAGTAAATAGTGATGTTATAGTACACCCGGGACGGCTGTATCTCATGGTCTGCGCCAGTCTTATAAGCTGTGCGGAAACACTCGCATCGTGTCCTATGAGAATTGCTAAATCATTCAAAGTGGATTTTGGATCTGCAGCAAGACTCCTAAGCTTTGCAGCATTATCAGGAAGACTTGGAAGAGATATTTTCCCTGTCTTTAATTTTTCTCTGATTGTAGAACCAATATCCTGCATAAAATTCACCTTAACAGAAACAACATAATTCATACTTTAACTGTCAGAGCAATCTAACCACAAGACACTCTGATTACAAGCTGACAACAACCGTACTTTACCAAAAAATGATTGTCAAGAATGTTGAAGCGATCAACTATACAAGCCTTATGAGCCAAAAATACTATAAAAAACACGGGATTATAATTCTGTTCAGAATCCAAAATACTGACTTATAATACGGAATTTTTTAACTTCCATGACAGAATACTTTGATCTCAGTATCCCTAGTTTTGATTTAACCTGAATGAGGATTTAAACATAACCGGGGAAAAATAACGATAGAGTGCTCTGTTTAACTATGCGGCAAGAGATTCTACGGAACCACCTGCAAACAATCCATGGCAGTCCGGCAGTATTTTGATATCACACAAGAAACAATGCAAATTAACAGTTCATGAACATGCAGAAGAAAAATAAAGTCGTTTTACGAAAGAATGAACAGGAAACGAAACAACACTGGTTCTGGCAAAATTTTTCACTATTACCAAAAAAAATCATGCCTAACAGCTCTTTATCTCCGATATTTGAGCATACTAGACATGACTTTTCTTAGCAATCTAAGAAGCAACTTAACTGATGATTATTTCATTGCCTTCCATGCATTAATCAAACCATTAGTGGATGAATCATGTGTCTGAACAGCAGAATCATCCTGCAGTTCCTTAAGAATTTTTCCTGCAAGCTGCTTTCCGAGTTCCACACCCCACTGATCAAAACTGAATATATTCCATATAGCACCCTGAACAAAAATCTTATGTTCATACATTGCAACAAGAGCACCAAGAGTTCGAGGCGTAAGTTTCTTAAACAGTATGGAATTTGTTGGGCGGTTGCCTTCAAAAATTTTGAAAGGAACAAGATTTGCGACCTCCTCCAGAGTCTTGCCTTTTGCAAGAAATTCCTGCTCAACCTGCTCCTTTGTCTTTCCGAAAGCTAACGCTTCAGTCTGAGCGAAGAAATTGGCCAGAAGTTTCTGATGATGATCACCGACCGGATTATGTGACTGGGCTGGAGCAAGGAAATCGCAAGGAATAATCTTGGTTCCCTGATGAATCAGCTGATAAAAGGCGTGCTGTCCGTTAGTACCAGGTTCACCCCAAATAATAGGACCGGTCTGATAATTAACAACCTTGCCATTACGATCCACATACTTGCCGTTAGATTCCATATTGCCCTGCTGGAAATATGCAGGGAATCTGTGCATGTACTGATCATAAGGGAGAATGGCTTCAGATTCAAAACCGTAGAAATTGTTGTACCATATACCGATGAGCGCAAGGATAACAGGGATATTGTTCTCAAACTTTGCTGTCGAGAAATGAACATCCATATCAAATGCACCGGACAGAAGTTCTTCAAAATTGTCAAAGCCAATGGAAAGAGCAATAGAAAGGCCGATGGCAGACCATGATGAGTAGCGACCTCCGACCCAGTCCCAGAATTCAAACATGTTATTGGTGTCGATACCAAATGCTGCCACACCTTCGGCATTGGTTGACAATGCAACAAAGTGCTTGGCAATATTTGCTGGATCCTGTGCAGACTTCAGGAACCAGTCTCTTGCGGTATGAGCATTGGTCATTGTTTCCTGAGTTGTAAATGTCTTTGAAGCAATAAGGAATATGGTTGTTTCCGGATCGCACTTCTTCAGGGTCTCACAGATATGGGTACCGTCAATATTTGAAACAAAGTATGAAGTAAGACGATTCTTATACGGGCGGAGAGCCTCGGACATCATCACTGGACCTAAATCAGAACCACCGATGCCTATATTCACTACGGTTTCAATCTGTTTTCCGGTATAGCCCTTCCATTCACCGCCTATAACCTTTTCACAGAAACCTTTCATTTTCTGCAAAACTGCATTAACGTCATCCATGACGTTTTTGCCATCAACCAAAATCTCTCGTTTTGATCTGTTACGCAATGCTGTATGCAAAACCGCACGATTTTCTGTACGATTGATTTTTTCTCCGGAGAACATTGAATCAATAGCCTCGTTCAATTTGGTCTCTTTAGCCAAATCAAACAGCAACTTCATGGTTTCTTCATCAACAATGTTCTTTGAATAATCAACCAAGATATCTTCCTGAGGGAAAGTTACAGAAAACTTGTTGAAACGCTGAGGATCCCTTGAAAACAGCTCCTTGATAGTACGATTCTTATTCTTATTGAAATGCTCCTGAAGAGCCTTCCACGCATTAGTTGTTGTAGGATTGATATTTTGCATAAAATGTCCAAATTTCTAAAAGAAAAACCAAATTAACCGTTGCTTTATTTTATCATTTTTCATGTTCGTTTTGTAAAAACCCGAAACAAAGTGAGCTTGTGCCGTCTTCATCCATTTTCCCCACTATTAAAACAAATTAAATTAAATATGAAGTCTCAATATGATAAAATTTACGGCAAGTGTATTCGGTATGAAAACGAACATACTAGGAAATCTGTTGCCCTCAGTTAAAGCAAACACCCAAAATCAGGGGATTTTCATACAGAAACTTTTTTAAGCTGTACAGAAAAATCTTTGCCACTGAGGTTGTAGCACAAGATTCATATAAACTTTAAGAATTTTCAGGAGTTTTTAATGGCTAATTATTTCAATACATTAAGCCTTCACAATCAGCTCGATCAGTTAGGCCGTTGTCGTTTCATGTCACGTGATGAATTTACCGATGGTTGCAATTTCTTGAAGGGTAAAAAAATCGTTATAGTCGGATGCGGTGCTCAGGGTCTGAACCAGGGCTTGAATATGCGTGATTCCGGTCTTGATGTATCATACGCTCTTCGTAAGGAAGCCATTGATCAGAAGAGAAAGTCTTACGTTCAGGCAACAGAAAACGGTTTCAAAGTTGGCACCTATGAGGAACTGATCCCGACAGCAGATTTGGTTATCAACCTGACTCCGGATAAACAGCACTCCAAGGTAGTTGAAGCTGTCATGCCTCTCATGAAGGAAGGTGCAGCCCTCGGTTATTCCCACGGTTTCAACATTGTGGAAGTAGGTCAGCAGATCCGTCCTGATATCACCGTAGTAATGTCAGCTCCAAAATGCCCTGGCACAGAAGTTCGTCACGAATATCAGCGCGGTTTTGGTGTTCCAACTCTTATTGCTGTACATCCGGCAAATGATCCTAAGGGCGAAGGTATGGCTATCGCCAAGGCATGGTGTGCTGCTACCGGCGGTCACAAGGCTGGTGTCCTTGAATCTTCATTCGTTGCAGAAGTTAAATCTGATCTTATGGGAGAACAGACAATTCTCTGCGGTATGCTTCAGACTGCATCTCTACTCTGCTTTGATAAAATGGTTGAACTCGGCGTAGATCCTTCCTATGCATGCAAGCTGCTTCAGTTCGGTTGGGAAACACAGGGTGAGGCTCTGAAGTTCGGTGGTGTGACCAATATGATGGACAGGCTGTCAAATCCGGCAAAGATCAAAGCTTTCTATCTTGCTGAAGAATTAAAGAAAATAATGCGTCCGCTCTATCAGGAGCACATGGACAATATCATGAGCGGCAAGTTCTCAAGCACCATGATGGAGGACTGGGCAAAAGGAGATCCGGATCTTCTCGGCTGGAGAAAAGCCACTGGTGAAACCGCTTTTGAAAAGGCCGAATGCACATCAGATACAATCACCGAGCAGGAGTATTTTGACAAGGGTATCTTAATGGTTGCCATGGCAGCTGCGGGCGTTGAACTTGCTTTTGAAACCATGACAACATCAGGAATCAAGCCAGAATCAGCATACTACGAGTCACTTCACGAGCTGCCGCTGATTGAAAACACCATCGCACGTAAGCGTCTGTATGAAATGAACGTTGTAATTTCCGACACTGCGGAATACGGCAACTATCTGTTCTCCAACAAATGCGTTCCTCTCTTAAAGGATTTCATGAAAAAGATTACCCTCGAAGACATCGGTGGCGGTCTGAAAGAGCCTAACGCACCTGTTGATAACGAAACTCTTGTTGAAGTTAATGCAGCAATCAGAAATCATCCAATCGAGGTTGTCGGCAAGAAGCTTCGCGGATATATGACTGATATGAAGAGAATTGCCGTTGGCGGTTCCAAATAATCTCATATAATATAAAGACATATAGTAGAAAGCTCCGGATATACTGGAGCTTTTTTGCATAAAGACTACGAATGGACTGTTATTATGTTTTCAGAAAAAATGTTCAAACTAGGTTCAAACCGTTCAGTCATAAGAGAACTGTTTGAATACGGAAAAAAAAGAAAAAAAGAAATCGGAGAAGATAACGTCTTTGATTTCAGCATAGGTAATCCAAGCGTTCCATCACCGGATATTGTAAAAGATACACTTATCCGAATTCTGTCGGAGGAGGAACCTACAAACATACACGGATATACTTCCGCACAGGGAGATCCGGGAGTAAGAAAAGCCATTGCGGACAACCTGAATGAGCGGTTCAATACATCGTTCTCAGCTGATAACATATATATGACATGCGGAGCTGCTGCTTCTCTGACCATATCAATCAGAGCAATAACAACTCCTGAAGCGGATGAATTTATCACATTTGCGCCATTCTTTACAGAGTATAGGGTATTTGTTGAATCACAGGGCGGCAAACTTATTGTTGTTCCGCCGAAAGAACCTGACTTTCAGATTGATTTGGCGGAACTGGAAAAAAGAATAACCCCTAAAACTGCCGCTGTAATCATAAATTCTCCGAACAACCCGAGCGGAGTTATATACTCTGAAGAAACAATTAAAGGATTGTCTTCTCTTTTGGAAGCAAAGGAAAAAGAGTATAAAAGAGAAATCTATATAATTTCTGATGAACCTTACCGGGAAATTAGCTACGACTCTAAAATTCCTCCCTTTGTAACCAAATACTATAAAAACACTATTGTCTGCTACTCATACAGCAAATCACTGTCTCTTCCTGGCGAGCGTATCGGATATATTCTTGTTTCCAATGAAATGAACGAATGGAAAAAAATGTATGCTGCGGTATGCGGAGCAGGAAGGGCACTGGGATTCATCTGCGCACCTAGTCTCTTCCAAAAACTTATTACACATACGGCAGGACTAACATCAGATCTTAGTGTATATGCCAAAAACAGGGATCTTCTCTACAACGGACTTACATCTCTGGGTTTTAGCTGCGTATACCCGGACGGAGCCTTTTATCTGTTTATGAAAACAAGTGAGCCCGATACAAATGCTTTCTGCACGAAAGCTCAGAAATACGATCTGCTTCTTGTTCCTGCGGATGACTTCGGATGCCCGGGCTATGTTCGCATCGCCTACTGCGTCAGCACTGATATGATCAAACGATCAATGAAAGCTTTTGCAAAACTTGCCGCGGAATACAAACTGTAAAATTATAACGCTTTATTACATAAGCACCCTGCTTTTTATGCCGAAGGGTGCTTATTTCCCGATTCCTGTCAACCAAATCTGTCAGTACTTTGCACCAAAGCAAAATTTTTTTGGATCGAAAGGTCTAGAATATGGCTGATATGTAACGATGAAATCATTTATCGTCATCAATCGATATCTGAAATCTCACACTTGTAATCTTCCAGGAAGAACCCGATACTTTTCAGCTACCAGATTTATGCAAAAGGAAACTCAGTTTCGGTATCTGCAACAGCTAAGAAGATTACTCATACAAAAGGAGAAAATATGCTGATAGCAGAATTTATATTTATGCTCCTGATACTGTACATAGGCAGCCGGTACGGAGGAATAGGTCTTGGTCTAGTATCAGGAATTGGTCTTGTAATAGAGGTGTTTGTCCTGCGTATGCCTCCGGGAAGTCCTCCCGTCGATGTAATGTTAATAATCATTGCGGTGGTAGGATGTGCTGCCGTACTTGAAGCTGCAGGCGGGCTTAAATTCATGTTGCAAATTGCGGAAAAAATACTCCGAAAACATCCGAAAAGAATCACTTTTCTCGGTCCGCTGGTAACTTATACACTAAGTGTAATGCTCGGCACCGGACATGCTGTTTATACCATCATGCCTATAATCGGAGATATTGCCCTTAAGAACAAAATCCGCCCCGAGCGTCCTATGGCTGCAGCCTCTGTTGCTTCACAACTTGCTCTGACCGGTTCACCAATATCTGCTGTTACGGCATGTTATTTGGGAAAGGATGTGCTGCAGATTCCAGGACTCGAAAATCTCAGTCTTATGGGAATACTGACTGTTACAATCCCTGCAACCCTGCTCGGTGTTATAGCTTTATCAATCTACTCCAATTTCCGAGGAAAAGATCTTGATGAAGATCCGGAATTTCAGGAAAAAATGAAAAATCCGGAATTTCAGGCTCAAATTTTCGCAACCTCAAAAACAACACTTAATGAAACTCTGCCGTTCGGTGCAAAATTATCTGTCCTTCTTTTTTTGGTTTCCATTGTGACCATAGTGATAATAGCAGCATTCCCTTCAATACGTACTATAGGAGAAGGAGCAAAGCCTATTTCCATGGGCGTGATAATTCAAATGATAATGCTTGCATTCGGTGCTTTGGTCATGATTGTATCAAAGACATCAGTAGCCGCTGTTCCTAAGGGTGTTGTATTCAAGTCTGGCATGACGGCATGCATTGCAATTTTCGGTATTGCATGGATGTCTGACACATACTTCAAATATGCAATGCCGACATTTGAAACAGCTGTAAAGGGAATGGTCACGGATTATCCCTGGACCTTCGCCTTTGCTCTGTTCGCTGTATCAGTAGTTGTAAACTCGCAGGCTGCCACGGCAAAGATTCTGCTTCCGCTGGCAGCGGGACTCGGTCTTCCTCCTCAGACAGTCATTGGTCTTATGCCTGCAACCTATGCGTACTTCTTCATTCCAAACTACCCTTCAGATATAGCAACAGTGAATTTCGACACATCGGGAACTACAAAAATAGGTAAATGGTACTTCAACCATTCATTCATGGTGCCTGGTCTTATCGGTGTTATAGTTGCCTGCCTGGTAGGCCTCGGCATAGCCGAACTGACACTGGCTAATTGACAACTGTAACAAAGCAGCAAATCTTAAGCGACGTTCTAAAGAAGACCGTCGCTTTTTTTTGCAGCCCGACTAAAAATATGTTTTTTCCATTTTTGTTCAGTAAACAAGAGAGATACAAATTTTCTGACAAATGCTTAAAGAGAATTTCTATGTTAAAATTAACTGATTCAAGTCAATAAAGATTCTCCATCAAGACAATATCGATTTGATTTTGAAGCACCACAGTAGCAACTATCCATAACCGAGAAAATTAACTGATGATATCCTTTAATAAAATAAAAAGTTATATTCTGCGACTTGTCGGCTGTATAGCCGTTGTGGTCATAATCTGCGGTATCTGCTACACACTTAGATCAGCAATTGTTGACTACACCCCTATAGAAATTTCAATGAAAGCGCAATTTCCTCAGGAACAGAACGTAAAAATATACTACACCTCTAGCATTTATGACGAATTCAGTAAAAACAATATGCAGGAATGCCACGTCAACAGAATGGAGGAGGAATCACTGATAAAATGTCAGCTGGTAAAGGTAGGCAATATTTCTAAAATCAAATTTGAATTATCTCCAAACACAGAAACGATTCAGATTTCCAACATAACAGTATCGAGTGACAATCAATCAACTGTTCTTGATGACATGTCAAAATTTAAAATTGAAAACACGTACCAAGAATCTGTAGCTGGAAATGTAATAAAATTCAAAAGTAATAAGATGAATCCTTCACTGGTCTACACCGATGATCTTAAAATTTACTCCAGCGGAAGCGTTTGGTTTTTTCCTGTAAATGTTTATACATGCTCTGTGCTTATCATACTGATATTTGCAGGATTCTGGTGGCTTCTGTCAGTTATATCAGTAATAAACAGAGATATTGAAACTTCGCTGATAAAAAAGGAAACAGTCTAATGTATGATACAGAACGCATAAATGAATACGATGACTGGATAAGTAAAAGCCAGCTTAAGAGGGAATCGAAGGAACTTCACGCCCTGGGAGTAGAAATAACAAAACTGTCAGAAACGGAATTTGAAAGAATTGATTTTACTGATCATGACACATTTCGCAACGAACTTGTTTTTGCAAGAAAAATAATCAACAATACCCAGCATGAGCCGTACAGAAGGCAGATGCTCCATATTGAAAGACTCTTAAGAGATATGGATGTGGAATTTGTTAATAAAATCAAAACAGAAGTTGATGCTATAAGAAATAAAAAAGTTGTAGGCAATGCGGCCTTCCATCGTCTTGAAAAGATGCGCGACGGTCTGCTAGGAGAAAATTCCAAAACGGTACTGGATCAGATAGTTGCTGAAAACAATGACATAGACAGAAACAAGCTGCGGACTCTTATAAAAAAGGCCAAAAAAGAAAAGGAGGAAGGAAAGCCTCCAACAAGCGGTAAAGAACTATTCAGATATTTAAGAGATAACATCTTAGGAGATCAAAATGTTTAAGAATACAATTTTAACTGTACTGATAACCTTCGGGTTTGCTGTTCCTTCATTTGCGGAAACATATTTGATTGATGTTAGAACCCCTGAAGAATTTGCAAGTGAACATATAGGCGGTGCACTCAATATAGAATACCAAAACATTATTACCGAAGCTGAAAATAAAGGGATTAAAAGCACCGATGAAATCTATGTTTACTGTAGATCTGGAAAAAGAGCAGAAATAGCAAAACAGAGTCTGAACAATAGCGGATTCAGTAACGTCACCAATTTAGGCGGAATTGAAAACGCCAAGGAAAAACTTGGCAGATAATATAACATTCGCAAATTATCGGAAATGATACCCGGTAAGCATAATGTTTTAAATTGTTCAAAAAAATACACAGTGTTTTTTTATATAAAATAGAACATTCATGCGTAGGCCATGTAAAAAATGCAGGGCCTACGCATGAATATAAAATGACCAATTTTGCTAAATGGTAGCCATATCTTGGATAAAACTTCCCTAGAGTAATAATTGTTCTGTAAAGATGAACAAAACAGAAAATGTGAGCTAAAGATCAAAATCCAAAATAAAAATGTGACAAAAAGATCACGGAATAGAAAATCAAA
>JAEEOK010000093.1 GCA_016284235.1 Succinivibrionaceae bacterium | reverse complement strand
GTTGCATTTGTCGCACAATATAAATAAATTTATTTTTACTAAAAAGTATATCCTAACTATTTGAACTTTAAGATTTTTTCAGATTAGATTTGATCGGGTAGGTGTAAAACCCAGGTATTTGTGATAATACTGACATAAAATGAGTGTTTTATAAGTTAAAATCAAGTTTGAAATAAGACTATGTATTTGAATGTGTCTGTGATGTAATGCGCGTGGATGGAGTATTTAATGGAATCTAATGACAAACTTGTTATGTCATTGTGGGCTAAAAAGAAAGAATTTGAAGGTCACTTATATTGGCTTCCGTTGAAACAGCATTTGTTAGATACAATGAATGTTTCTAAATGGCTTTGGAAAAATTGGCTTAGTGAAAATCAGAGACGATTCTGTTTAAATTCTCTTAGTTCTTCTGAAAATAACATTGCTTTAAATCTTGCTGCATTTCTAGGTGCTATTCATGATATAGGTAAAGCAACTCCTGCATTTCAAACCAAAAAAGGATTCAGCAGTTCGAATCGAATGGATACAAAAATTATCGACAAACTTGAGAGTTCAGGGTTCGAAGAATTGTGTAATTTATGTTTGGCTGATGCAGATAAATCCCGTCATTCAATCGCTGGAGAATATTTGTTAAAAAATATTTTCAACGTAGGAGAAGACATTGTATCAATAGTTGGTGCTCATCATGGAAAACCGGATGATGACTTTTGTTCAATTGATGCTCAGTCCGCCTATTGCGCTAATTATTATCAGGATGAAAAAAATAAGACAATACAGGATAGATGGAAGAGTGTTCAGTCTGCGCTTTTTAACTGGGCACTAGATATAACTTCATTTACCAATGTTGAGCAATTACCCAAAATTTCTAAACCTGCCCAGGTAATTTATTCTGGTCTTCTGATAATGGCTGACTGGATATCGAGTAATACTGATTATTTTCCACTGTTTGAATTTGAATCGAATGTTAGTAACA
The DNA here is from genome assembly GCA_016284235.1 of Succinivibrionaceae bacterium. GTDB lineage: Bacteria > Pseudomonadota > Gammaproteobacteria > Enterobacterales > Succinivibrionaceae > UBA2804. The sequence continues at coordinate 9,155 of JAEEOK010000093.1, read as the reverse complement.
ATGAAAGATTCGAGAGAGGAATTCAGTTATGGTGTAAGAATCTTCCATATCAAGTTAAAGACTATCCCGGCGTTGAGGAAATATATAAGTGCCGGTTTGGCTTTGAACCAAGAGATTTTCAGAGAGTTGTGTACAGTACTGTCAGTTCGATTCAAGATCCAGGAATTATTATTATTGAAGCACCGATGGGAATTGGTAAGACAGAAGCTTTGCTCGTTTCGTCAGAGATTCTTGCAAAAAAAAGCGGATGTTCAGGTTTGTTCTTTGGCTTACCAACTCAGGCTACATCAAACGGTATGTTTGGGAGAGTTCATGGTTGGTTGAAAGATTTAACCGGTAGATATGGTTTAACTCAGTCTTTAAGGTTGTGTCATGGAAAAGCCGCATTGAACGAAGAGATGAATAAATTGCTCCAAGAGTCATCTTTTCAAGATATCAATGTAGATGATACAGATAACGGTTGTGTTTTTGTTAATGAGTGGTTCTCGGGAAGAAAGAAAACTGCTCTTGATGATTTTGTTGTTGGAACGGTTGACGGATTTCTGCTTTGTGCACTTAAGCAAAAGTATCTTGCATTAAGACATTTAGGTTTTAGCAAAAAGGCTGTAATAGTAGATGAGGTTCATGCTTATGACACTTATATGCAGCAGTATCTTGAAGAAGCTGTCTGTTGGATGGGTGCATATGGCGTTCCTGTAATTTTTGCGTCTGCTACTTTGCCTCTGGATAAGAGAAAGAGTTTGATTCTCGCTTACTTGCGTGGAAAGGGATTCAAGAGCAGAGATATTACATTTACTGATGAAATTTGTGGAAATCACTATCCCCTAGTCTCATATACAGACGGAAAAGAAGTTAAATGCGAGAAGGGTTTCCTTAACATCACTGATAAAACGGTTGCTGTTAGAAGGTTGAATAAAGAAGAAATTCTGAATCAAGTTAATGACCTTCTAGAAGGAAATGGAATTGTCGGAATTATTGTAAATACTGTTAATGAGGCACAGACCTTAGGTGCAAAACTTAAGGAGCGTTTTGGTAAAGATACAGTCTTTATACTTCATTCTGCATTTATAGCGACGGATAGGATAGATAAGGAATTAAGTTTGCTTGGCATGATCGGAAAGAATGGAAAGAGGCCTGAGAAAAAAATCATAATCGGAACTCAGGTGATAGAGCAATCTCTTGATATTGATTTCGATGTTCTTATTACGGATCTCTGTCCTGTAGATTTATTGCTTCAAAGAATAGGCAGATTACATAGGCATGACAGGAAACGTCCAGAAAAACATAGCAATCCAGTTGTGTATGTCATGGGTACAAGTGACAGTTTTGTTTTTGAATCTGGATCTGTATGTGTTTATGGAAAGTATTACCTAATACGAACGCAGTATTATCTTCCGGAAAAAATACGAATTCCGTCTGATATTCCCTGCCTGGTCAATAAAGTCTATGGTGTGAATGCTCTTGAATTGACAGAAGAATTAAATAGAGTCTATCAGGATAGTAGCAATGTTCATATATCTGGTGTTAAAAACAAGACAGATAAAGCGATAACTTATCGTATTGAAAAACCTGTTGGGACAATCAATCCTCGGAGAAATAATCTTACCGGTTGGCTGAAAAACTTAAATAATTCTGATAGTGAGGAAATGGATAATGCTCAGGTTAGGGACATAGGAGAATCAGTAGAGGTTATAGCAGTAAAGAAAATAGGCAGAGGTTATGGTACCTTTGATAGTAATGAAGATATTTCTGAAAGCATTAGTGATGAATCAATAGCTAAAAGTTTGGCAAAGAATACGATCAGACTTCCGGACTATGTAACTTTTGCTAAAGGTCTTTGTGCGACGGTAGCTGAACTTGAGATGTATAACAGACAAAATTTGAAAGAGTGGCAAAAATACGCCTGGCTGAAGGGTACTCTTGGAATCATTTTTGATGAAAACGGATGCTTTGAAATTAATGGCTTAAAGTTAAGGTATGACAATGAATTTGGGTTAAGGAGGGAAATATCAGATGGGGAGGTTTAATTTATTAGACGAACCATGGATCTCGGTTATGGACAAGTTTGGTAGTAAAAAAGATGTATCCATGCTTGATTTCTTTAAAAATGCAGGAGATTTTCTTCTTCTCTCAGGGGAAATGGAAACCCAAAATTTTGCGGTTATGCGTTTTCTTTTGTCCGTAGTTCAGACCGTGTTCTCTAGGTACGATTTCTACGGGGATACATTGCCTGGAATTAATCTTGATGACAAAGGCAGACAGAAAGAAAACATTGATGAAGATGATCGTGATGATTATTGTTCGGTTACTTCAGAATGCTGGGACAGTCTGTATTCAGAGAAAAGATTTCCTGAAATTGTTTGTGATTATCTAGAGAAATGGCGCGACAGGTTTTATCTTTTCGATGATCTTCATCCCTTTTATCAAGTGACCGGGGATGAGATGAAAGCAATAATGGGTAAAATTTCTGGTAAAAGTAGTCCAACTTCTATTTATGGGAAAAATATAAACAGGACAATTTCAGAGAGTGAGAATAAAACAGCTTTATTTTCTCCGATTTCCGGTGTATCAGCCGGAAAAAGAAGTGTAAAAGATGTTATGACCCCGGCAGAGTTTGTAAGGTGGTTAATCATGTTTCAAGGATATTCCGGACTTGCTGATAAAGTATCCTTAACAAATAAATCACAGAGACCGTCCAAAGGGTGGCTGTTTGATCTTGGCGGGATTTTTCTTCAAGGTAACAACTTGTATGAAACTCTTGTGATGAATTATATGCCGGAATCACCTACTGATAATCAGTCTTTATGCGGCCGGTGTCAGACTCCTTGTTGGGAACTGTCGGGAATTGACGTTGTAGAAAAATTATGTCAAAAGAATTCTATAGACAACCTCGCAGAACTGTACACTAACTGGAGTCGTGCAATCTATGTTAATCCGGAAGCAGATATGTCCAATCCTGTTGAAATTTTTGTAGTAAAGCTTCCTGAAATCGAACATACGGAGCATTCCATAGAGCCTATGACTATGTGGAAATGGAACGATAAAGATCCTAATAAAAATCATTTTACTCCGAAGAAACATAATCCTGAGCAATCATTATGGAGAAACTTTGGATGTATTGTTTTGAATTCAACAAATGTTGACACAAAACAGCGTCAGCCTGGAATACTGGGACAGCGTGAGCGCATTGCTAGGTCACAGAGAAGAATTGGCTTGACTGATTTGGTCGGGGTTGGAATGAAGGATGATGGCAATGCTACATCGTGGTTGCCGGTTAATGAAATTGCAGACAGTTTCCGTATCAATAATCTGTTAATGGAGAACAGAAATTCTAATGGATCCAGTGATGACTGGATTATACGTATCAATAACACTGTGGAAATAACAAAAGAGGTTGTATCGGAAAAATTTAGAAGCTTTCTTAGAGGAATATCGGAGATTAGAAATTTACATTCTTCCACGGAATCCTTTATATCTACGGAAATCGAAAAATTGTATTCAAACATTGACTTTGAATTCAAGGAATGGCTTGCATCCATTAATCCTAGCGATTCTAAAGAAGAAAAAATAAAAGAATGGTACTCCAAACTGAGAACAATGGTATTAAGACGTGGAGAAGATCTGTTTGACAACAGTACATCCAGGGATTTTACCGGAATTGAAAAGGATGGAAAATTAGTGAACATAGCCACCAGGTACTGGCAGTTTGTAGGAAGTATAAATAAAAAATTGAAAAAGGACTGAGGTACAACATGAATAAAGAACAGAATACAGATGTCAAAAAACAGTCTGTATATAACGTAATGTGGAGTATTTTAAACTTTTTAAATAGTCCTCAAGAGCAGAAAAGTCGACCGGGTTATCTTGCTGCAATCAGAAACTCCATAGGCAAAAATTTTGAAGATGCAACTGATGTCTGGCCAATCATTTTTCCTTTTATTCCAAAAGAGTTTTTAAATGCAGGAACCTTAAGTTATGAAGAAAAGGCACTGATTGTTGTACTGCAACTTTATGCTATTGGTCAGCAGGGTTTAAACAAGGTTTCAAATGATGAGAATAACAATAGTTTCGGAAGTTCCTTGCAACGAATCAAAGATGGAAATTCAACTTCTTTGGACAGAAGATTCAATACAATGATTACTGCAACAACTTTTGATGAGTTTGTGTACCACTTGAGACAGATATTTCGTCTTGCAAAATCGAAAAATAATTTTTCGGTGAATTTCTTAAGACTTGCTGATGATTTGTTTAAGCACCAGAATGGGGTAAACAAAAAAATTTGTTTAAGATGGGCCAAGGATTATTATAGACCTTTTAGTGATGATGAAAAAAGTGATAAGTCATGATTTTTTATCTGCATAATAGAATGAAAATTTGGAGATTATAAAGAAATGGAAAATAGATTTTTTGTTGATGTTCACGCTATACAGTCTCTTCCTCCTTCAAATGTGAACAGAGATGATACGGGGAGTCCAAAAACAGCTATATATGGTGGTGTGAGACGCTCAAGAGTAAGTTCGCAATCATGGAAAAGGGCAATAAGGCAGTATTTTATTAACGAATCTGCAGCAGATGTGGGAGTCAGAAGTCTAAATGTCATTAAATATATAAGTGACATAATCCTTGCCAAAGACAATTCTGTAACAGTAGCTGATGCAATCTCGCTGGCGGAAAAAGTTTTCAATAATGCTGGAGTGAAGACAAAGGATCAAAAAACAAAGGCTCTTTTCTTTCTTGGAAAGAAACAGGCGGAGTTGTTGGCTGATGCTGCAATTAGAAAAGAAACTAATCCAGCTGAGCTAAAAAAGATCCTTTGTGATAATCCATCGGTAGATATAGCTCTGTTTGGCAGAATGGTTGCTGATGATCCATCTTTGAATGAAGATGCCTCCGCTCAGGTTGCTCATGCTATTTCCACCCATGAGGTTCAGGCTGAGTTCGACTTTTATACTGCATTGGATGATCTGGCACCTGAAGATAATGCAGGTGCAGGGATGTTGGGTACAGTTGAATTCAATTCTTCAACCTTATACCGATATGCGAATATTGCTATGCATGATCTGATGAGACAAATTAAAAATGAAGAGCAGACTGTTTCAGCATCTAAACTTTTTATAGAAGCCTTTGCCAATTCGATGCCGACAGGAAAGTCTAACACTTTTGCAAACTTAACAATTCCTCATTTGCTGATGGTTAATATTCGTCGGGATAGACCGGTTAATTTGGTGACAGCTTTCGAAAATCCTGTGAAATCATATGCAGGTAACAGCACAGGTAATAGCATAACCTCTATAGAGAAGTTATTCGCTGAAGTTGAAAAAACTGAAAAATTTGTGCAGACACCTGTTAAAACATTCTATGTGCTCAATGAAAACGTAGATAAACCTGACTGGGGTGTTGAAGAAGCCTCTATTTCAAATTTATTGAATGATTTTGAAGAAATTGCAATTAATTATTTCCAGGGACGGTGACGATTTTGAAGACGATTTTGTTGAAGTTTTCCGGACCGTTACAATCTTGGGGTACGAATTCTCATTTTGAAACAAGGTATACTGATGCTCATCCTTCCAAAAGTGGCGTAATCGGATTGGTTGCGGCAGGATTAGGAATCAGCCGTGATGATAATGAGAGTTTAACAAGGTTGAACAGTCTTAGTTATGCAGTTCGCGTTGATCAGCCCGGACAAATAATGAAGGATTATCATACTGCCAAAAAGTACAAGAAAAATGGCGAATTTGAACGAACTTACGTTACGACGCGTTTTTACATTCAGGATGCCGTTTTTGTAATTGCACTTAGTGGTGATGAAAAGCTTATAGATGAAGTAAAAACATCTATTACTGAACCTTATTTTTCTTTATTTTTAGGGCGCAGATCTCTACCTCCAACTGCAGATATTTTTTTAGGTGTTTTTTGTGAAGATGCGATAACTCTTTTAAAAACGTATGACTGGCAGGCGTCTGACTGGTATAAAAGGAAAAACGCGAATTATCAATATTACATATATGCTGATGAATCATTATTGAGTGAAGGAAAAATTCAAATCAGAAATGATGTTGCACTTTCTTTTTCTCAGATAAAAGGAAGAAAATTTAGTCCGAGAAAAGAAGTCAGTGTACCAATTGAAAAGAAAAGGCCTCCGGTCCATGATGCATTTGAAGCAGTAGGAGAATAATATGTTTATATCTCGCGTGGAAATTGATACAAAGAATAGAAAGAAAATAAGAGATTTAAGCCATCTTGGAGCATATCATAATTGGGTGGAGAGTAGTTTCCCTAATGAAATTAATTGTGGTATCAGAAGTAGAAAACTGTGGCGAATTGATACCTTTGGTGGAGTTAGCTATTTGTTGCTCGTTAGTGATGTAAAGCCTGATCTTGAATTGTTTGAACAATATGGAGTTTCAGGAAGTGCTAAGACAAAATCATATGATAAATTTCTCGATTCAATTGAGGAGAATAAGTTATATAGATATAGAGTAACCTTGAATCCTGTGAAATCAATCCCTCAAGAAAAGGGAAAGCGTGGCAGAATTGTTCCTGAAATTACTGCAGAACAACAAATGAATTTTCTTGAATCAAGAGCAGAAAAGTTAGGTTTTCAAATGGTTCAGAATGAAAGTTCAATTGTTGAAAAAGGTTGGGTATCCATGAAAAAACATGGTGAAAGAACGATTAAGTTAAGTAAGGCAACTTATGAAGGGATACTGAAAGTAACAGACAGAACGGTTTTTTATCACTCTTTGACAAAAGGAATCGGTAAGAAGAAGGCTTATGGATTTGGACTTATGACTGTGATTCCAATAGGAGATTAGAACTTCCATTTCAACGGTTTGAGTTTGAATGTTTTAACATTTTTTTTATTATAGTGTCGATTGCACTCATCTGATTTGAATTGTCAGATGAACTAAGTTTAATCTTTTTTGACTGGAATGTAGAAACTGATTAACTATGTTTTATCACAAGACCAAAATTGTTGAATTACCAAAATTATCTGACAGGGTTACCTTTATTTATATCGAGCATTCGAAAATAAATTGTGAGGATGGAGCTGTAACAGTTACCGAAAAGAGAGGGATTGTCAAAATACCTGTTTCTATGATTGGAATTCTGCTTCTTGGTCCTGGGACAACTATCAGTCATCGAGCAATGGAACTAATGGGTGACTCGGGAACTAGCGTTGCATGGGTAGGTGAGTATGGTATAAGACATTATGCTCATGGAAGAAGTTTATCTCACTCATCTCGCTTTATGGAAATTCAAGCAAAACTCGTAAGTAACACCAGATCTCGGCTTCAAGTTGCCAGAAAAATGTATCAGATGAGATTTCCTAATGAGGATGTTTCATCATTAACGATGCAACAACTTCGAGCCAAGGAAGGTGCCCGTATTCGTTCATTGTATAGAAAAATGTCCGCAGAATATGGTGTTAAATGGAATGGAAGGGTTTACGATCCTGATAATTTTGAGAGCGGTGATAATATAAATAAAGCGCTGTCTGCAGCAAATGTAGCTTTGTACGGGTTGACGCATTCCGCAGTTGTTTCGATGGGGCTAGTGCCGGGACTGGGATTCGTTCATGTTTGACATGATCTTTCGTTTGTTTATGATGTTGCTGATTTATATAAGGCTGAAACTACAATTCCAATCGCTTTTCAAGTTACGTCTGAATTTAAATCGGGGGAGGATATTGGTAAACAGTCTCGAAGAAAGGTACGTGATTCCTTTATGGATGGAAAACTTTTTGCCAGAATAGTTCGTGATATACAAATTTTGATAGGGGTAAGTGAGGTTGAAAATCTCATCGAAATAGAACCTTTAAGTTTGTGGGATAACAGGAATGAAAATGTCAAGTACGGCATCAATTACAGTACTCTTAAGGAACAGTAAATGCCGTTCACAGTTATAACTTTAAAAAACGTTCCCAATTCTCTCAGAGGAGAGCTGACAAGATGGATGCAGGAAATAGCAACAGGCGTATATGTTGGAAGTTATAATTCCAAGGTAAGAGAATATCTTTGGAAGAGAGTGTCAGAGTCGGTAGATGCCGGAGAGGCGACAATAAGTTATTCATGTAGAAATGAGATTGGCTATTCTTTTTCTACCCGTAATACAGAAAGACATGTTGTTGATTTTGATGGAATACCTCTTGTATTAATTCCATCGGGAAAACAATCTGAGAAAACTGTAAAAATTAAGAAATCTACCTCTGGTGAAGTCCTTAAAAATAACCAAAGCATATATCAAACCTTATCTAATGAGCCGTTAAAAAAAGTAAATATAGTTTCAAGCAATGTTTCTGGAAGGTCTCTTAAGCAAAAAAATTCTGATATCGTTTTTATAGATATTGAAACTACTGGATTAAATGCTGAAACTGATCAGATTATTGAAGTTGGTGCAATTAAAATATCAAGTGGAAAGGAATATCAATTTCACCATTTAGTACGTATTGATACACAAATACCTGAAGTTGTACGTAATCTAACCAAAATTACTGATGAAATGCTTAGTAGTGGAACTGAATTGGAAATTGTTATTAGCGACTTTCAAAAATTCATCAAGGATTCGGTATTAGTTGGGTATAACATATCATTCGATTTAAAATTTTTAAATAAGGCTTTTGGAAAATTTTCTTTGGATTTAATCCATAATAATACACAGGATTTGATGTCTGAAGCTAAAAAAAGAAACACCTTTCAAGCTAACTATAGATTTGAAACAACATTGAAAACGTATGGTATTAATCAGTCTGTTCCTCATAGAGCTCTTGATGATGCTAAGTTGTTACATTTATTATACAACCATATGTTTCATATTAATTGTTAAGGGAAGTAGCTCCAGTGTTCTTTAAAAAATTGGTTTCAATATAATCGTTCATTTTTAGAGGTAAGTGTGGTGGCTTGGTGAATAAAAGTGAATAAAATTATTCATAAGTTTTAATTGAGTATGTGTCTTTGCTGGATCTTTATGCTGTCTTTCCCGCACCTGCGGGGGTGATCCTATGCAAAACCGTGGAATCCTAAAGATATGCCAGTCTTTCCCGCACCTGCGGGGGTGATCCCAATATCCTTCCTGATGCTCTGTCTGGTTTTAAGTCTTTCCCGCACCTGCGGGGGTGATCCCATATGGAACTATAACAGACCGTGACGGAAATG
>JAEEOK010000092.1 GCA_016284235.1 Succinivibrionaceae bacterium | reverse complement strand
TTATTGTTTCAGCAAGTTCAAGAAGCGTATCATCATCAAATATTGTTCTAGGCTGATTAGGATCTTCATCAATCAGATTGATATCAAGTTCCATAGCACCTGTGTTTGAATTTGGATTTGAGAGGCTTCCCAAATCATTAAAATCGATACCCATTATCCTTCCTCCTGTATCATGCAAGTTCAATCTTATTCAGTACCCAGTTTGTCAAGGCTGGCAAGTTCAGCAGTTGCTCTCTTGGCACTTGCTTTCTTGTTGTACCCTATCCAGCTTCTATCAGATACGGCATCAGCTATGCAGGATCTTTGAAAAACTGAGTACGGGCATACAAGTTCAGGAAACGCCTGCTGTATTTCAGCTAACTGTTTGCGGTGATTATGATTGCGATTGTCTACACGGGACGGCAATAAACCTAATTCCCTGAGTGCGGTATTACGAGACTTAACATTGCCGATAACTGTTCTCATCTTTTTAACGCCCTGAAGAGAATATGCTTCAAGTTCAATCGGACAAAGAACATAGTCAGTAACTAATAATGTACTAACAAGAGCATTACCCATTGAAGGTGCACGTCCATGACGCATTTCCTTGAGTATCAAGATCTATAACAGCAACTCTTTTATCATGCTTGACCGCTGAAAACTGAGCTAAATTTATTACAAGTGTTGTCTTCCCAACGCCACCTTTCTGATTTGTTATCGCAAGAATTTTCATGAAATCCTCCTTGATGAAAGATTACTTACCAGATTTAGAGAGACTTTTGATGTATCTAAAACAACTCCATATTGAGTTTCCAACGTATAAACGATGTACCACTTGATTCGCTTTTCAGTCACAATGTGGTCTTCAGTTAAGAGTTCCTTAGAACAAAAGTCAGCAATGCGATCTGACCAGAGTTTTTCAACTGAACATTCATTTAATTTCATATCAGCAGCTTTTGAAATACTAGTTTGCCTGATTCAAGTGCAAGATTGTGAAACTTGACAAAATCAGAAACAGATTTAGTTTTCCTGAGCTTTTTTACTTCGTCTTTTGGTATAGCAATTTCATGACACACAAGGTTAACAGTTAACATTTTTAATCCCATAGTCAATGTAGTCAAACTTTACAGTCTCAAGGTAAAGCACCTTGGACTGTGCCGTTTCTCTCGTAAAACCGTACATCACTTCCTATAATGGGTATTATGTTACGGAAATGTTACGAAAATATACTAAATATTTTTTATGTTTTGGAGAGAAAAGTGATGAATCACCGTTCGTCATAGTAGGGCATAATACTGAAAACATCAACTATTATTTTTATTTTTTAAAAGTTTTTTTGAAAGAGAGTTATAACTCTGCATATCGCTCAGCTTCTTGTGGTAAATGAAGGATACTTTTGCAAGGTTCTCAAGTTTTGCCTCGATGTCCTGTTCTGTATTTTCAGGTCTGACTATATCTCCTTTGCCAGCAAGAAAAGCAAGCAACGCCCAGTCGGCATAAGATATACCTGATTTTTTCCAACGAACAAGGGTAGCAGCTGTAACTCCGAGAATATGACCGAGATCTTGAATCGTGTTAGAGCATAGCTTAAACATTTCTTCTACTTCATCCGCAGTAGGGTGTTCCCAGTTATCTATTGTTGTCAGTGTTTCTTTTCTAATCATAGTTTTCCTCATGAGTTAATCGTTTAAAAAGTAGCCAAATTTCGCTAGCGAAATTCCTTTGATAAAGAAGGGAATATGATTTTATTTTAGCAACAAAAACAGTAATTTCAAAATTATTTGATTTTATATTTTCAGCTATTAAAGATAGGATTATTTAGATGGTAAATTCACGGATTTATTTATTCCTTACAGGACATTTTCTTAAACATGAATCCATTTAATTAACTAATATAATGAGTTCTGGAGGTTAAGATATGGAAAACTACGAACTAATTGTTGAGTATAATCATGAAGTGTTTTATCTCGATTTGATTGATGATTCAGGAGAAATTGATAATTGGATAAACGAAAAACACACAAAATATTGGCTCTCCATAAAAATAAGTTGGAAATAATCATTAATCTTATTTCGAAATATCAATAATCTTTAGAAAGAAATATTCATCATCGTTGAATCCATATGCCTTTCTTCTCATCGTTTTG
>JAEEOK010000006.1 GCA_016284235.1 Succinivibrionaceae bacterium | reverse complement strand
TCCGAAGTTAAACTTTTATTAGTTGATCAAAAGTCAACTTCTTTTGCAATGTTTTTATTTAAAATGTGATCCTTGGCTCACATTTTAAATTTTGAAATTAGGCGTTTTTAACTGCGGAATGTCGGATATCGGAGAGAATTCGGACAATCAGGATAACCCGGTTAAGTCTGAGGTGACAGCCGCCGGAGCCGGGGAATGGGAAAGCATTAAAAAAAGAGCTCCAAACCGTCTCAGCAGCTGAACCGGATACTGATTTTTGCTGTCACTATGAATCCGCCGCGTTTTTTTCAGAATACGAAGGACTGCTACTCTTTTTTCAAACCGGAGGATGTGTCCGGATCCGCTGCAGTCCCGCCGGCGGATGAATAATTACCGCCATCCGAATCAGTAACGGGCTGATTATCAGCAGGGTCTGTTACGGCCTCATCCGAAGATTCTTTTCTGTGAACGCCTTTTCTTACCAAATCAATAATACGCTCGTCATCCATTTGTGAATAGGGAGTACCGCCGTACCTTACTATGCAGTCAAAGAATATGTAACAGAAATAATAAAAGAGTACATGCCACAGAAAAGTGAACAGGAGCAGTGAAGGCAAAGCGAAATTATCAGCGTTTCCCGGGTGAAGAAATTCACCGAATACAAATAAAGCAGGAACAAAAGTACAGTAAGAAACAATAAATGAAAGCATTATAAGAAAATGATCATTTTCACCTAACGTCTCATCGGAATCAGCATCATATGTACCGGCTCCCAAATTATGCTGATTCCGCTTTCTAAATAAATGAACCAGCGCAATTACACCGATGAGAAAAGATATCAGTAACGGCTCCTCCATTAGATCGCTCCATGTCATGCATGACATAACAATGAATATAACAAGAGAAAGAGAGGAAAAGGCAAGGAAACGCCCCGTCAGCCGATTAAAAAATATCTGCACTGATGGCTCAGGAGCGCGAAACGAGTGCCGGTACTTATAAACTCTGAAGATCAGATAATACAGAAAGAAAAAGAACTCCAGAGCCAAAACAGAAATTCCGAAAAAAAAAGGTATTTGTGGATCCATACTCTAACCCGTTAATTCGCCAGATATGTTATTTACTGCATCTTCAGCCCGGGGTTTCTGCGGTATTCTGCAGGTGAAATCCCCGACTGCATGACTGCATAACATTATACAACCGGAAATGCTGTATCCAACATTGAAATATCTTTAAACCTGAGCTACAGAGCTTTTATGAATTCTAAAGCCGTCACGGTGCTGAATTTTTTTAATTTCATGCTTAAAAAGCGAAAAATCCTGGTTCGCCATACTGATCAACTTATCAAACTGCAGATGACGGAATTCTCAAAAAAAAGCCTGCCAGGCATAAATAAACCCGGCGGCATTCTATAAATCAACCGTTACATCATCCTCTGCCTGAAGGCATTGGATCCTGTCAGTTACCGCAGCAAGCTGCAGCCGCTCTCGGCGGTTTCCTGCTGCTGACCGTCAATATGGTTCACTTCACAAGTTCTGCAACTGTTTGCCGTCATTTCGAAAGACGAATTCTATCTCTGTTAACAAGAAAGTTTATACCTGATTTTGTGCCTTATATCCACGCCCTAAAGGACGTTGTTTTACGGCACAATCAGATAAATCAACTGATAAGTTTTACATCAGACAGGGACAACAAAGCTGCCTGTTTCGTTGTCTCTCGCTCTAAACTATCATTATGACCTTGAACATTAGTAATTTTATCCGCGTTTCTAGCTTTATATACCGTTTTCAAAAGTCAATTTGCTTCCTTCCTTCGTCTTTTCTACACGAATCTGCTGAGGAATATTCTCCATTAATTCTTCTCTATGGCTTATGATCCCCACGAGCTTGCCGGTACCTGATAAGTTAATAAGGATATCCATTGCATTCTCTATAGATTTGCGGTCCAATGTTCCGAATCCCTCATCAACAAATAGAGCATCCATCTGAATACCTCCCAGATTCATTGAAACTGTATCAGACAGTCCCAGAGCAAGACTCAGAGAAGCCTTAAAACTTTCTCCTCCGGACAGATTTCCGACAGGTCTTCTGTGACCGGTTGCGTTGTCAAAAACTTCCAAATCAAGAAATGTATTGCTCCTCTTTCCAAGTGAGTCCTTCTTACGATACAATTCATACTGGCCGTCTGTCATAGGTAGAAGCCTCCTGTTTGCCGCAGCAATTATGCCATCGAAACCAGCTGCCTGAATGTACTGCTCAAGCGTAATCTTTCCGTTTCCGGTGTTGCCTTCAACGAGTTCGTATAATCTGGTGCATATGTTGTTTTCTTTTCTCGCTTTTTCCAAACCCTTTTCTTGTGCCGAAATCTTATCAAGACAATCTTTGTTCCTTCCAATCCTGTACTTGATGGAATCTCTTTCGCTTTGTTTTTTCTTTACCTCAATATTCTGAGAATCGCACTTCTCCTTCAGCTGATCGACATTAATAACCACACGCCCTCTGGCGTCTTTCTCGGCACCTTCCAACTGCGTCTTATTCGTATTAACATCTAGGTTATATTTATTAATCTCCGATTCAGTCTTTTTTAACGTGTCCTCTGTCACAACAAACTTAAGCATATCATCAACAGATTTAAAACCATTTTCGTTTACAGCCTTTTCAAGCTTATTCTTTCCATTCTGAGCATCACTTTCCTCCTGCTTTAGAGAATTCTCAAGTATCTGTAAAGATGATTTCTCAGATTCCAGTTTAGTTTCTGCTGTTTGTTTCTCCGAAAATGATCTATCAATCAGATCCTGAATATCTTTTTTACTTTTCTCAGCAGCTTTCTTATTAGCCTCTGCGATTTTCCAACTGTCATAACTCAACTTTGCAAGCGCACTAAGCAACCCTTTCTTTTCTGCTTTTTCATTCTCTGTATCCTGTTTCCGTTTTGTAAATATATCCTTATCTTCCATCAAACGTTTTATTTTTGGACCTTGCGCATCTTCAAGAGCCTTTTGCGCTTCTGCAAGATTTTTAATATCGTTCTCCAACTTTTTCTGCTGCTCTGTTATCTCTTTAATTTTATTTTTTACGGAATTCTGCGCATTTTTTATCTCTTCTGTCAGATCATCTAAATTTTCACCAGGCTCATTAATGCCAAGGAGTTTATTTCTCATGCAGGCACGAATATCCTCCTTCAGCCGCTTTTCACATTCTGCCAGTACTGTTTTAGCTTTCTCGGCATCTGTATTTGCTTCAGATTGTTTTAATTGAAGCTTATTTTCATTATCCGTAAGTTTTTTGAATTCTTCCTCTGTAATCGCCTCATCCATAATCTTTGCAAGCTCCGGATGATGCACTGATCCACAAACAGGACATTTCTGTCCTTCTTTCAGATCCTTAGCCAATATACCGGCACGGCAATTACCTAGAATTCTCTCAGCTTCTATTCTTTCCTTATTTGCTGCTTCATAAGCATCAAACGCCTTTTGAAAAAACCGTTGTTTGTTTTCAAGGTCTTTCTTATTAGACTCCCTTTCAGGCAATCTTCTAACAATGATAGTATCTATACTATCCTGCAGAACATGATATTCGTTGCTTAGAGCTCTAATCTTTGTCATTTTTTCAGGCGAGTCCTTAAGATCACTGACAGTAGCTTTAAGACTATTGATCTCACCGTTAAGAGACGTTTCTCTTTGAGCTAGTTCTTGCTCTTCAACTGTAAATCCTTTTGAATTAGCTTCAAGCTCTTCGATTTTTCTAACAATTTCATCTCTTTGCTGGTACTTTTCCTTTTCTTCATTAATCCTGTTTATTATTTTTTGAAGATTTTCAGCTTCGGGCAGTTTTTCATTTGCTTTGTCAAACAAATCCCTAGCTTTAGCTGCATTATTTAATGCTTTTTCTATATCTTTCTTCTTCTCGTCTATCTCAGATTTTCTGCGAATTACGGACGACTCTTTCTCTTTCCATGACATATAATCATGATTAACTTCTCTGGTTGCAGACTGCTGTCTGTTTAACAAATCTATCTTTTGGTCAATTTCTATCTTCTTTTCTTTCAGTTCCTTTTCTTTTGCTTTAAGCTCTTCATATCTGGTAATGAAGCGATTATTCATTTCAGCAGTTGCTAGTTCAGCCTTACTCTCATCATGTTTCTTTTCAATAGTAATCAGTTCAGAATTCGCTCTTTCATACTTAGCATTATCCGATTCGAGTACCTCGTTTATCTTTTCAATGATTTCATTAAGATTCCACACACTTCCAGATTGATTTGCTCGTGTTTTCAGCTCAGATAATGACTCAGCATATTCTTCATTCTCATCAACTAAAACATCATTTAAATATTGTAAAATGCTATTTTCTGTTTGCTCCTTAAGCCTGCAGCTGGCATCCTTTCGCGCTTTCAAACGATTTCCGATATTGTTGTAGCCGCTTGTCTGAAAAATGGTACGCAGGATTTTCGTTCTGTCATCAGTCGTAGCATTAAGCAACGCCCAAAACTCCCCTTGTGCGATCATAGCAATCTGCTTAAACTGTTTTTCGTCAATATTCAGGAGTTCTTTTATGGCTTCATCAACCTTTTTTTTCCCCTCAATCGACGAACCACCATCAAAATAGAGAATTGCTTCCTCTTCCGTTTTTATCACTCCCGTGCCACGCTGTTTCTTTCTTGTATACTTAGGACGTCTCCTAACATGATAATCTTTACCCTGATGTGTAAAATAGAAATCAACATACGTTTCAGTGGATTCTTCTGCATATTCACTTCTTAGATTTTCCGTATCTCTGAAACTTCCACTGGTTGTACCGTACAATGCATAACAGATAGCATCAAAAATAGTAGTCTTTCCAGCCCCGGTATCTCCGGATATCAAAAACAGCCCCTTTTCCTCAAACTGGGTAAACTCTATTGCAGGCATTTTTCCGGCATATGGTCCAAATGCACTCATTATCAATTTAATCGGCTTCATGCAACACCCCCACTTCTCTGGCAACAGTTCTCATAACTTCCATTTCCTCTTTGCTGATCTCACAACCATAAACTTGTCTGTAGAAGTCACTAATCAAATCAGCAAATGATCTGTTCTCGGCTATCTTTGAGATATCTACCTGATCTATTTCCCTTGTATGCGAATTGTCATAATCGATCTTTACAGTATTCGGATAGACCTGCTGGAATATTCCCATGGCATCGCTTATAATTTCCTCATCAGTAAGTGTTGCATAAATAAAATCCTCCGTATTCTCGACACATCCTTTATCCAAAAGATCCTTTATTTTTCCCTTTAAGTGCCTCACATTTCTCATTGGCTTGATGGGAATCAATTCTGTCTTAACATTTCTTTTGCCGTTCACTGTAATCACAGGTACGGATTTTTCGCTATTTACCTCACTAAGTGAATACTTGAGAGGCGATCCAGAATACCTGACCTCCTCGCGCCCCACATACTGCGGGGAATGAATGTGTCCTAATGCCACATAGTCAAACAGATTAAAGCAGTCATATCCGATTTTCTCAACAGTTCCTACTGTTTGCGTTCCGAGGCACTCTGAACCGGAAAGCTTAGGATCTTCACTATTTCCAGTCACAAATTGATGCGCCACAAGTACGTTATTTCTTGACTCATCAATATTTGCATTATCAAGAATTACTCTAACCGCATCTTCGTATGACTCTATATTTGCATCTGGCCAAAAATGTCTGACTTGTGAAGATTTAACATAAGGCAAAAGGTATATATCTGCCTCATTTTTACCGTCCGTAAATGTTTGTTTATAAAGTTTGCCTTCATATTTTGAGGAGATAAAAATATGATTTTTTTCAAACAAGTTGCTTCCATAATTCAGTCTTTCATCAGAATCATGGTTACCGCTAACCATATATACATAGACATTCCTTTTAGCCAAATTACTTAGGAAATAATCAAGCATT
This sequence comes from Succinivibrionaceae bacterium, assembly GCA_016284235.1. Lineage (GTDB taxonomy): Bacteria > Pseudomonadota > Gammaproteobacteria > Enterobacterales > Succinivibrionaceae > UBA2804. Next base: position 2,515 of record JAEEOK010000006.1, on the reverse strand, counting down.
CTTGTCGCCGCCTCGCTAGGTATGTTTTTATCATATACATCTCCCGCAATTAAAACGGCATCTACTTTTTGCTTTTCGACTATATTCAACAATTGATCCAAAAGATATTCCTGATCCTCTGTCAAATCAAAATTTCCCAGAGATTTGCCTAAATGCAAATCTGCCAAATGCATCAGTTTCATTCAGTTCATTCTCCAATCATCTGATATATGTCAAGTTTTTGAACAATAATAAAATTTGAACAGCTAGCACAACCAAATCACAACTGCATAACAGACATATTATGCATATTCAGCACTTGTAACTTTTTTTGTAAAAAACATCAGCTTTGTGTATCTGATAAGCCTAATACTTTCTTTGTTGATTCAAAAGCTGCTACCTAACAATTTTTTATGCTGCAACCAAGGTACATATTGGATGCAAAACAATTCTCATAACTATTCAATTTTTCCCAAATTATTAAAATTCTATCCAGAACAAATCCCTGTGTATTCATTACGGAAAGAAAATCAGACAGAAATCTTAACCCAAAGTGAAGGTCTGATTACATTGGTATCAGACTGCTCAATCGCACATCCTATGTTACCATCATAACCAACATAGTTAACACCGGTTTCACCGCCTGAGCGAAGCCACCAGTCACACAATCCATCTGACATTGATAAAATACCTTTGCCTGAACTGATTTTTTGCTTACGTTTCACGAACTCAGAAATAGTAAGCTGTCTGTCGTAAGATTCAGGGAAATACTTCTCTACTTCATCCCTACTCAACAAAAAGATCTTGTCCTCAATTTCTTCTCCGGAATCAGTCATCAGCTTAGTACCGGTTATCAGATCACGCTCATTTTCAGAAAAGCACTCGGTGTAAAAACTACCGTTGAGCCATTCACGCACGTCACTGCACTCCCAGTGAACATATTCAAGGGACTCCTTGTATCGCAATTCCTTAGCTTCAGCATAAAGTTCATCAAACGATCTGCCTGTTAATTCGCGCTGCCTGCAAATACGCGGATAATCAGTCGGGAAGCCGGAATGAACAGGAGAATTCGTAAACTTCATTCCATCCAGTCCCAGTTCCGAAAGCAGAAGGGCACGGTTACCAGAGATATCAATAATACGCCAGAGAACAGGTTCCGGTCTTGATTTAATACCATCAGGCACATATCTGCCAAAATACACCAGATCGTCAATACCAATCCTGTCTGTAATCATCTTAATTTCCCGGTTTGCCATTTGAATCTCCTAAAATTAAAGCTCTTTCAAAAACAGATGTTTGCCGCTAACCCACCGTAAATATATTCTTTTAATTACATTAAATCGTAATCAACCATATATTGTTCAGCAAAATTATGATGCATATTATACATAAATTATAAATTTATTACAGAGAATCAGCTCACAAATTAGCATATATTACAAATATTTTAAACATCTTTTTATTTTATACGTTATAAATTGACATAATTAAATAAGATAGAAATCACTTTGCTAATTAATCATAAGATCACAACACACCAAAAAGATTAAACCAGAATGACACATGAACAATCAAAAAAACTGAAACTCGGATTTTCGACAGTTGATAAACAATCAACGTGTCGTTAAGTATTGCTACATCTAGGTTTTTCGGTAATTTTTATCAAAATAATTATGGCGTAACATGCTTCAAATGCAGGTGGCACAAGGGTTTGTGGATCTCTAAATATAGTCAACTGTCGAAAATCGGGGAAGATCAAAGACCATGAAAAGTAGCAGAATGGGAGAACTGCCTTTCGAACACATTAATCAAGGAATCAATTCAGATCCGGAAAAGCAGCAGTTTCACACAAACAAAGGCTCATCATATCATGCAGTACTTTTCAGGAATTTCTGGAGACGAAGAAGATCAGATATACCCATAGTCGACCGCTGGTAAGTAATGATAATGCATTTATGGAGAGTTTCTTTTCCACAATGAAGAGCTAAAAAAGAATCAAATTGGAACCGTTTCCATTCCTGAAAGTAGCGCGAAAATGCATACATGAATTTGTCAGATATTACAATGAGGAGCATCTGCACACAGGTATGAATTTTAAAACGCCAGATCTGACGCATAGAGATCAGCACAAAAAGATCATGAAAAACATGAAGAATCTGAAAAGAATAATGTATGAAAAGTATCCGGAACAATTCGCAAAATATACAGAATATACAATGAATGATCCGGTAACTTTGACAAGGAGTAAAAAATTAAAAAAGGTTGTGAACTACAGACTGAGCAAGACAACAGCAACGGTGTAAAAAAGTAGATTTATTTTACTTAATAACGAAAATAAAAATTGATTTCCAATAAAAAGATTGATATAATATGTATCTAATACTTAGAAAGTATTTGAAAGAACTTCAAATGCCTTGAGTGTGTCAAGCTAAATGTGTAAGTTCCTCTTTTTAACAGAAAAAATATAATTTTTCTCATGTTAAATTTTGGCCTTCCGACCATCCCGTACGTACAATACTGATGCTACGAGATATGC
>JAEEOK010000091.1 GCA_016284235.1 Succinivibrionaceae bacterium | reverse complement strand
AATCCTGTAGGGCACGCCATTTGGTTATCTATGGTGAGAGTAGCTCAGTTGGCAGAGTCCCGGATTGTGATTCCGGTTGTCGTGGGTTCGAGCCCCATCTCTCACCCCATTCGCGGAAGTGGCGAAATTGGTATACGCGCCAGATTTAGGTTCTGGTGTTTCGGCGTAAGGGTTCGAGTCCCTTCTTCCGCACCATTCCTAAGTTCATTCAATCCAGTCTTCTTCTCTCTTGTTGTATTTTTTCTTGTCTGTTTTTTTGAACCGTTTACGGGAATAATCTGCAGATAAAGCGGATTTTTTCTGCAAACTGGTGAAATATCTCTGAGATCCGGTGAGACTTTAAAGAAAAATGACAGAGAATCAGGTGAAGCTTATAACTATGGGTTATCTAAATTAGTTTTACAAAAAAAAAACGGCGAATCAAAATCCGCCGTCAAAACCCTGTAAAACCAAACAGTTAAACTGATATATCTATATTCTCACCCAGTCTGTCACCGGGATTTGCTCCGGGAACTGGCGAAGTTACATTAATATTTGCAGTAGGAGCATGCAAAGCCCCGCCAGCCTGATTTACCTGCTGCGCGACAGAAACAGCACTGTCAACAAGTGTCAAAGCCATCTTTGCCTGCTGCTGACTTTGTGATTTCATGGCATATACATCCAACATGGTAATCGGACTGTTTGTCGAGTTTACGTAAGACACTGAATCCTCCATATTTATTCAAAGAGATGACACATACCACACCTTGACGGATCCACGAGTTAAACTTGATGTGATTCCTAAAAGGCTTTGATCATACTGTTTCGGCGAATCTCCCTGTACTGTTAATGTAAAGATCCGCAGATTGACCCCACCTATATCGCATAAAATATTTACGCAACAGTCAATAACCGGTACTCAGCCGCGGACATCATCACATCAGCCAAAACTCACGCTGTTTCGCTCGTGCACAATATATAGAATTATTTTATTTACACCTTTAAATTGGAAAATATATTTTAATTTTAGAAGTGTTATTATTTAAGGTGGATCACAAATTGTATTAAAACTCAGACGGAAAACTCTTGATTTGAGAGCTTCGGCGGCAGTCGTCTGTCGCCGTCGGCATTATCCGCAGAAAATCTCATGCCCGGATCTGTTATTACTGATTCGGGCAAGCTGCTGTTTTCAGCAGAAGTTATGTTCTTGCACAGTCTCTCTTGAAACGTGAGTCCGGCCTGAATATGGTAAGAACAAAGTCACCGGATAGAACCAGTGTTACACTGCTTTTATGCTCAAGTTTTCTAAGATTGGCGAGTTTGCTCTTGCACTGTTTGTAAAAGTTTTTGAATCTTTTAACCTTTGCAATCGCGGTTGCCGTTTTGATCCCCTTGAGAGTTTTCTTAATCTTCAGATAGTCTCTTTTGGCTTTTGAGCAGATTTCATTGACAGACTTCAGGTAGTCGTGAAACTCATCTGTGTTGGTGTTAAGAGTCAGTCTCTCAGACCTTTGATCCCATTTCCCCTGCTTCATCAAAGGCTCCATGGCATCCTCAATCATTGATACGGTGTAATTTCTCTCTACCATTCTCTTTTTTGCATGTTCGGTAAAATTCATTTTTATTCTCCATTTTTTGTTATTGTTGTTTCTCTAGTATAGTTTATTCCGGGCTGAATATTTTTTTCGCCTTGTCCGAAACATTCTTTTCTTTGGTGTCATGATCTGCTGCATCCTGTATTTTGTTAAAAAAGATGCAGGAATCGTAAAATTCCCAGCATCAAAGATTCTTTGTAGTTTTTCGCTCCTTTTCATTTCTGAAATTAATCGGTTTTTGAGTTCCCTCTCTGCTTTGTGTATATCTAACACGGCAGTTTATATGCCATATTTGATTAATTCAGATTCAGTCTGAATTTGAGGCAAAAATACCAGGTGTTATTAAGGATAGTATTATTATGTTTATAACAAATTTTTGTTAACTATAAAATAATTGCGTTAATTTTGATTTGCATCATACTTAAATTTAAAAAGGTTTAGACTCTGATTATTGATAACCTCGAAGAATTGACTTTAGAAAAGTAACTTACCAGGCTTCGATAATCAGTCTTAACAATTGTTCATAAATTGCAGGTTTTGCAATATATTTAACAGTGCAGTTTTTTTTTCAATGAATGAAACTCTTAGCATCTAAGACGATGAATCAGGTAAATTGATGAATTTATGAAGTAGAATATACTTTAAGTGCTTAATATTTGCTAACCTTTTAACGATGCCGAAGCTTTTTCAGGTTTTCCGATCAGTTTTTCATATGTCTTTTTTTGATAATGAAACTGACAGGAAAATAAACTGTCCTGATTTTGTTTTTTGCACATTAGTATTTTAATCAGTTGCAGAAATTCAGCCATGTTCTGATTTTCTGAAGCTTTTGCGTGATCTGATTAGAAAGAAAATACGGATGCCGAGGACCGGAACTAAAAGGGCCATGGCTTGAAAAACTTTCAGGCAGTAATGATTTTTATATGTGCAGCAGTGCCGGATGTTTCATCTGGTATTCAGAAAAATGTTCTTGATGATTCTGCTGTTTCTTCAGAATATGTGTATGAGTGCGTAAATTTTACCGGGATTTCAAATATGTTTAAGAAAACTTACCTTTCTTTTCTGATTTCTGTTCTGCTTCCTGCTAGTGCCATGGCGGTCAGTGTTGATGTTCCCGCCTCGGGAAAAACAGAGGATATTGCAATAAAAAAGGCGAATATTAATGCCGTGAGAATGGCAATGATTGAAATCAAGGGAGAGAAATTCCTGCAGGAGCATACGAAGGAGATCAGAAATCTTGTTATTCTGAAAATCGATGATTATGTTTCCGGAACACAGGTCATATCTTCTCAGAAGAATGAAAAGGGAAACCTGGATATATACGCCAGAGTTGAAGTGGACAAGGATAAGCTGGCCGCCGTTCTTAACGGAGTTGGAGGCGGTGCAAATACCCAGACTTCAGCTGAAACAGATGTTGCGACTCAATCCGGAAGTGAAACTGCTTCAAACCAGGGAGGTGAGCAGCAGAATACATCTCAGGGAACAGGAGAAATACAGCCTGAGCAGGACAAACCTGTATCCACTGCAGCAGCTTCTACTGCAAGAGAAAAACTTGTCACTGATGAGGAGCTTGCGTATCTGTCCGGTGTAAATCCTGCTGAAATTAATACTCTGGATGGTACAAAGCAGTACTATCATGCTCTGCGTAATAAAATGCTGGCTGCCACACAGGAGAATCTGACAGGTTTCGGCTCGACCCTTACTCTGAAATCATATAATGATGAAAACATTAGTGATACAACTGATGTATTCAAATATTCCGCAATTGAAGAAGATGATGAGGAATTTTACACCGTCACCATGACCAACAGTTATGAGGTGGGAAAGGTTAATTCATCATTTTCCATAAATGACGGTTTCTTTGAGAATTTTGGACTGGATGAGTCTGTCACTCCTCTTGTAAAGGAGTTCCTTAACACATCAAAGCACAGCGTTAACATTGCCTCCGATGCTGCTGAATCAGTATTCACACTGAAGGAGGGAGAACTTGGCGGCTTTAAGTGGAAGCCAGTGCAGTTTGATTATAAGCTGTCCAACGTTTCCAAAACCTTAAGTGATTTTGAGATTAATTTCAAAATCCCTGAACTGGCAAATCCTTCAGCAAATATGCTTCTGTCTGACACGTTTGCCCTTGTGGAAAAACGCCCACATAACTTTGTGTTCAATTTCAATGTAAAGGATTTCAAATTTGCCTCCGAGAACAGAACTCTTGAGATCGGCAATTACTATCACAAGATCGGTTCGGTACCGTCAGCAGATATGAAACCAGCAAATTATGATCTCGGCTTCATGATTGGTATCGACAGGTATTCAGATATCGAGTCAGGAAAAGCTTTCGGAATTAACGGCACACAGTTTAAATTCAATATTAAGAATATTGATCTGTCTCATGCTGCTGCAAAATGCGGTATGGAGCCGGCCGGCTTCGGCTTTACTGAATTTTTCAAGTGTATAAATTCTGACAGTGACAACGAGAATTATGATCCTCTTTCAGACAATCCTGTCATGGCTACCTTCCGGCAGAGCGCAGATCTCGGATATGAACTTTCCCTTCAGTCCGAGTATATCAATCTGGCAAGGATTATGGAAACCGAAGTATTTGATCTCAAAGGTGTGAAGTTTGCTACGGAAACGTCAAAGGAAAAATTCGGACTGAATACTCATCTGGACAAGTTTGAGGTAGTTGATCGCAGGGACAAGATGAATATTGAGGGTCTTAACATTGATTACGGATTTGTTTCAAATGCGTCTGGAAGAAAGGATAATCTGGATATGTCCTTCAAGGCATCTATTGATAAGTTCTATCTTTTTCACAGAGCTGAATTTGATATAACAGGCAACAGTATTGAACTCGGTTTCAAAAATCTCAATACTGTAGGTCTGTCAAAATTCTGCAATGTCGGAGAAAATGATCATCTCAGCATTATTCCGTCCATGATGTGTATTGCAGGAAATGAATCGGGTGCTCTGATAAAGCCTTCAATTTCAGCAATTCAGAAGGACACTAATGCTTTTCTGAATATCAATACCACTCTTAACGGTGCTCCCGTCAGCTTCAACAGTGTACTGACAGTTAATCCTGATTTTGACGGATCAGACATGAACAAGGCTATGGCAGGAATAACAGTCACAGCAGATCTGAAACTTGATAAATCGATTTTCTCAAAGGAACAGTACGATCTGGCTGATGTGCCTGAAAAGATTAAGGACTATATACTCGATCCTGAAGCCCAGGTATATGAATTTCATATGGTGTTCAAAAATGGAACCTTTACTGTAAATGACAGGGAAGTAAAGTAGAAGATCCGAGCCTGTTTATTTTTGACAGCAGATCCAGTTTGCCTGTTTGAGAATAAAAATTCCTTTCGCTTGTATGGGATTGTTTGGAAGTTTTTGAGATACGGGTATACAATGTAAGTATACCTGTATCTTAATGGCAGTGTTCCGCAGCAAAATTAACAAATAATAATCACTGATGCCTTGTATCTACTGACTTTCATGGGATTTTTGACATTGGAATTTATGGGCAAAAATCACTGTTCCTGATGACTCTTTTTCAGATGCAGCTGATATTCTGTCTATGATAAAGAGCTGATCTTAAATTTCTGCTTTTCAACAAAAGTGTTGATATCAATAGAAACCCAATACGTTTCATAAAGTACTTTATTTTTGAGCTCATAAAGGTAAAATTTTCAGCCCAGATAAATTTACAATGTACCATGCAGATTCTGGGATCAGCACTATTTCCCAACAGAACCTTTTTTATCAGCGTTTTCTGTAACCGATCCTGCCTTATCTGAACAATATCCTCCGAAGTTTGCTTTCAGAACGAGATCCTGGTATATCATGGATGTCTGAACAAGTTTTGGTAGTTCATGCTTAATGATTTCTTTGCTCATATTTTTAAGAATTATCGAGGAATAGATAAAAGTATCCTGACCCTGATAGTTTGCATTTGATTCCCAGACATTTATTATCATGTCATTGGAGCAGGTAATCTGAAGTGCTCCTATACCTGATTTTTTTGTTTCAGGATTCAAGCACTTCATTTTTTCAGTAATTACATCGCTGATATCTGATAGAGCTATAGTTTCATGTTCAGTAACGAGATAGTATATAAAGTTGCTGTCTCTTATCTGATTGTTTTGAAATACAATGAAAGAATCACATGGATTCTGACTCACAATGCTCCATCCATCCGGAGAATCTACTGGTCGGTATTCAAGGACTGAAGAAACAGCATGGAGGGGGAGAGGAGCTATCATTAGTAAGGAGCATAAATTTTTAATTATGGATAATTTTTTCATCAGAGTGATCCAAATTTAACTGATAAGGACAGCAAATTTTACATTCAGCGTTTTGGTACAATTTGCACAGGGCTTTCATTGGCATCTCAGAGTGGCAAATGCAGGGCTATTTTAAATCCTTTTGCGATTAGAGTATACAATTGCGAATGGTGCTTTAATCTCGGATCGGGCAAAACATCATTTCTTTAGATTCTGCTCAGCAGGTTGGCGATTGAATTTAATCTGACTTAAGAATTTTTGTGCTCTGATTTCAGCTGCTGTCTGCTGATCCTTTGATAATGTGCTTTTTACCAGCTGAATGTTGTCCTTGGTCGTATCGCTAGGGTAGAGTTCATTGCTGATTAAAAAATAGAAGTAAGCCATATAGTTGCTGGGTTTTTCGCCGAGTCCCTTGGCTGCCATGAAACCAAGATATGCGGCACTGAATGAGTGTCCTTGGTTTAATGCTTTTTTGAACCAGTTTGACGCCAGATCATATTTGCCCATCTGAAAGTAAATAAGTCCAAGTTCGTATTCAGCCGGTGCGTATCCGGACGCTGCCACTATGGAGAAGTATTCTATAGCCTTTTTTGTGTCAATTTCTGTTCCGATTCCTTTTACATATGCAAGCCCCATGTTGAAATATGCTTCAAGGTTAGGTGTTTCGGCAGCTTTCTGGTACCAGAAAAAAGCCTCTTCAGGATTTACCGGTGTACCGTTGCCGTTTTGATGCATCCTGCCGAGTGCAATCATTGCTGATGTGTTGCCGTGATTTGCCGATGTAGCATACCATGTCATCGCCTGGAAACTGTCCCGCTTTGTGCCAATCCCGTTTTCGTAAAAATAGCCCATTTTAAAAGCTGCTCCGTCGTGCCCCATGGTGGCGGCTGATTCGTAGAATTCCTTTGCCTTTTCCAGGTTCGGCTCCGTTCCGATTCCGTTTTCAGTCATTATTCCGCTTTGATACGCGGCTTCTACAGATCCGTGGGATGCTGCTCTTGTTTCATAAATGTAGGCCTGCTCCAAATCAGGTTTGGTGCCCAGACCGCTTTCATACATAAGAGCAAGCAGATGCTCCGCCTCTCCGTGAGCACCGGCAGCGGCTTTCCTGCAGTATTCAAATGCCAGATCATAGTCTGGTTTTACGTCTTCACCAGATGAATAAATCATTGCAAGCTGGTAGTTTGCATCATAGTTGTTGCCTTCCGCCAGATCCTTGAGCCATTCTAGAGCTTCAGAAATTTTTTTCTTTTTCATCAGCAGTGATACAAGTCTTTCCTTGGATGGATCATGATTATGCCTTGCTGCATGCCGGAGCCATTTGATAGCCTTTTCCTCATTAATCGGCGTCAGTACGCTTCCGTCCATATAATCGTTACCGAGTTTAACCTGGGCCTTCATTAGATCCATTGAAGCGGCATTTTCGTAGTATTTGAGTGCTATTTTTTTGTTCTGATCTGAATCAAAATCTTTAGGAGGAAGACCTCTTCCGGTTTCGTACATATATCCAAGGTAATATGAAATATCCGGGTCCTCCTCTTCTCTTGCTTTATAACAGTATTTGAAGGATTTACTGAATTTGTTTTCCTTGAAGAATGTTTTGCATTTGTTCAGATCTTTTTGTGTTACATGAGTTGATGTGTAATAGTAGTAGTAAGAGCCTAGTGAAAGGACGGCTGAACACAAGAGACAAATGAAGACAATGATTTTTCTCTTTTTTCTTTTTGCCTCTTCAAGTTTTATTTTTTCTTCGTCTGATAACTCTTCCTTTTTTTCTTTTTCATTATTTCTTTCGACGTCATCCTGTTCCTTTGTACTTTCATTTGCTGATGACAGGAACAGCCATTTGATTTTTTCCCACAGAGGCAATGACCTGGGATCCGTGTCAAACTCCTCCTGTCGGAGAGATCTGACATCGAGTTTTGATCTTTTGTCATTATTTCTGTAGTCCATGGTGCAAACCTTGTCTTAACTGTAAAAAAAAAGTGCCAGATGAACCGGCACCTCAGGAATTAAAAAAACTCAACAGCACACTATCACGGCGGCGATGCACCAGATATATACTTTACCAAACGGATCCTCAGACTCTCTGGAAAAATCAACTTCGCAAGAGAACCGGCTGTCCTGTCTGTCAGTTCGTTAATTCTTTGAAGAAAACTGTCCACTGACCAGTATTTTCGCACATGCTTCTGCATGGTTTCAAAACTGTAGATCAGTCTCTGGGGAATAAACTTATTGCCCTGATCTATAACCAGTTTTCTTTCAACACCGGAAACCTTCAGATTCGTTCTTATTATTCTTGTTCGGTATGTATTCCCGGAAAGAATTGCTGCTTCAACATCGGATTTTACCTCCAGCTGGTGAGCACCCTCCTGGTATATTCTGTAAACGTACACACCGACTATTATCAGTACGATCGGAGCTATATGATTTCCGCATATGCCGAACAGAAATCCGAAAACACCCAATATGTTAAGCAGCATACTTGCTATAAGGATTGTTTTTAATCTAAAATTCATGCTACTTTCCTTACTGGTCTTAACGGACACCCTCTATACCTTATATTTATATACCGTTTTATTCGTATCGCTACTTTTACCAAAAAAAAAACTTCAAACTTGCAACAGACCGCTCAAAAAAAGCAGAAGGCTGTTAGACAGAAAAATCCTGCAGTTTGACATCTGAAATATCAAGAAGGGCGGAATGATACAACATTGTTATGCGTGATGCTAAGGAGGTAAAACATTGCGCTGTCAGATCAATCCGCCCATTAGGGATATGTACAGCGTTTAAGCACAACTGTACATCGAAAGGAGTATCTTCTGTGAATGTCTTAAAAAAACACTCACAGCAACTACTCTCTGTTATATTTAAAAAGACTGAGGATAGTATAAAAAACTTATATAAGAAGCATGTTTTGGGGATATGATCACGAATATGAATTTTTTGTGATTTATCTCTCCTGAAATTTAATGTTCAGAAAGCGGGTTGGCATCCAGCCAGTTGAAGATCTCAGTCAGATGGGTTTTGGGACTTACCTTTGGAAATGATGCCAAAATTCTGCCTTTATCAATAATAAAACTGCTGCGGTATATGCCCTCATATTCTCTGCCGGCCATTTTTTTCTTTCCCCAGACTCCAAAATAGCTGCATACTTTATGATCCGGATCAGAAAGCAGCATGAAATCAAGGTGCTCTTTTTCTTTAAACTTCTTCAGTTTTGCCGGTGCGTCGCAACTTATTCCTATTACTGTCAATCCTCTTTTGCTGATTTCTGCACTTGAATCTCTGATTATGCATGCCTGAGTTGTACATCCCGGAGTCATAGCTCTAGGATAGAAGTACAGCAGTGTCAGTTTTTCGCACAGATCTGAAAGAGAGTGTTCATTTTCCTCCTGATCCATAAGTTTAAAGTCTGCAACAGTTTCGCCTGTTTCAAGTAAAGCCATAAATTCAATCTCCCTGTCTGATGACTATAACTCTGTTTTATTCTGCCGCACTAATCATATCGGTGTCAGTTATTCTAAAAACTGTTTGCAGTCTTTTAAGTCTATATATTTTGAAGCCAGAATTTTGCCTGAAGTATCCTGGTATTCAACTATTATTTTTTTTGCAAGATTGCCTGTTCTGTAGAGCCACGCATATGATTTGCAGTATCTTTTCATTTCTTCCATGTCGCCGTTTTTGGCATTCTGATTTAAAATACCGCTCTCCCTCATATCTGTGACATATTTTTTATCTCCGTCAACTTCATAAATTATTGTATATGAGTGATCCTTGAAGCGACATCCCTTGCGCGTTATTGTTCCCACATCATTCTTCGTATAGATTGTTGGTTTCATTTTTTCGCACATGGAGCTGATTCTTTTTGCTGTAAGTTCCGATTGTTCGGATGTTTTAATTTCTCCAGCGAAGACAGCTGCCGACAGGGCAATAAATAATGGCAGCGCCAGAATACTAGAATTCATTTTTCTCCTTTTGTGTTGAGGATTTGTTTAATCTGATTCAACTTTTAGTTTTGATCAACAACAAAGTTGATGGTAATAAACGGTGAGTTGTTTTTATCCACATAACAGTATTCAGTGTTGTTGGTAAAAAAATTCTGACTGGTACAGAAATTTCGTTCGGATATGAAGGTATTCAGTTCTTCATCGCTGATACTGCTGCTTCTTTTTACCACTGTCAGCGGCTTTCTTGTAGAGCAGTTTATCACTAGTTTCGTGAAAGGAAATTCCTTTTCTGCCTTACTTTTGTAATCGTCGGAAACAGAGAAAAAATATCTGTCTGTATTATTTTCATGACTGCAGTTTACATCGGTTATATTTTCGTCAACTATAATTTTTTTCAGTTTTATGCAGTTTGCCGTGAGTTCAGGTACCCCGCCCTCGGATGAACCTGGTGAGGTATAGTGGTTCATAACAAAATAAGTACCGGCGATTATTGCTCCAATGCTGAGGAGCAGTCTTACTGTTCTTTTTAATGTGAAATCACTGGACATATCAATCTCCCTCTGACACTGCAATTCTATCAGATATCATCAGAAGATAGATCTGTTGATCATTGATTATCTGCATTCGGTGCGGTGGATTGTGTAGCTTGCTATTTCGTTTTTGCTTTTGTCCACGAGATTATATTTGACAGTGGTGTAGGAACCCTGAAGCAGCATCGAGTTTCTGCGGCATGACTGTGCTAGAAGATTTTGCCGGACTGCAGACAGATTTGCTGCCGCATTAGGATCTGTGGCTATTTCCATGATAGCTTCATCTGAAAGTGCAAGATATATATTCATGGTTGTGCCGTTCAGACGGCAGAACAGTCCCGTGACTGATTCAGAACTTGTTCTGGATATAGCATTGGTGCATCGATTTTCGGTGTCTATTTTATTCATCGCAGCCGCTGACATTGCAGACGTTCCGGCATTCCTGCCTCCGATGATCATTCCCGCTTCACATGCATTCTGCATATTGATAAGACTCAGCAGAACTATAATCAGAGTTTTAAGTTTCATGACTGGTTCCTTGTTTTGTTTTTTTCTGCTAAATCCTATGCAGTTTTTGTACCATATCAGAAAATGACGGCCATTTTCTGCTAGTCGGAGAGGTCGCGAGAGATAAATTTATCGACGTTATCTTTAATTTCATTAAGCTTCGACGAACTGAGTTTTCGCTGCACTGATTTAAGAGCAGCGGATGCTGTTCTGTATCCCCATATGTCTGCAACAGAAAGCCAGAATACTGACTCTTCGTATTCCCCTGCTGTATTTAATGCACATCCGAGCCTGTATGCCGCCTCTTCATTTCCCAGCAGCGCAGATTTTTTAAACCAGTTTATTGCTTCTTTTCTGCTCTTTAGTGTGCCGCGACCTAATTCATACGCGATGCCGAGTTTAAGTGTTGCATTTTGATGGTCGTTTTTTGCCGACATAGAGAAGTACTCAAAGGCTCTTTTCTGACTCTCTGATGCGGAAAGACCTCTGACCTGCTGGTCATAGATTGTGCCTATTTTGTACGCTGCCGCGGTATTGCCTTCTGACGCTGATATTTCATACCAGCGGGATGCCTGAGCAGTATCTGGCGAGTTTCCTGCAGTTTCCGACATATAGAGATCTCCAATTATTTCGTGGATGAACGGAGATGATGAGCTTCTTGCCGCTCTGATACAGAAACCGAAAGCTGCGTTCATGCTTTTTATTCTGTACAGTCTTACGCACTCTTCCTCATTGTTTCCAAAGGAATCCAGCCATTCTTTCAGTCTGTTCTGCTGGTTTATCTGCTCCTGCTGTGACAGTCTCCTTGCATTTGATTCAATGTTTGATTTTGCAAGATAGTCTCCGTTGGTGCTTGCTGCCAGAGCCCAGAAGTAACTTTCCTTCAGATTGAGTTCAGGAGTTCCTGAACTGTAGTAATCTCGAAGTGCAACCTGCGCTCTGGGTTCACCCTGCATTGCCGCCTTAAGAAGCAAATCAAATACTTCCTTTGACTTTTTCTGTGTTTCGCTTCCCTTTGATATCATCATTGCCAGCTGGTATGTTCCGTCAGGATGATTCAGCTGAGCAGCATGCTGAAATATATTCAAAGCCTCCTCGTACCTATGCTGGCGGAGAAGAAGAATACCGTGATTGAAGAATGCACCTGAATTATCAGGATTATGAAGTTCCGCCATTATGTAAAATTTCTTGGCAAGTTCCTGATTGGGAGGCATTCTGTTTATTGATTTTTTCAGTATTTCGGCGTAGGTAAAATATACATCGGAATTCTGAAATGCGGTGTTTTCAGTAGCAGCACGGCAGTATCTAAGGACTGAAAGATCACTTCCTGTTTTTGAATTGTCAATGCATTTGTTCTGTATGCCGGCTTTGGAATTTATCGGAAGAACCAAGAGAATGCATACCGTCAGAATCCTGATAATGCAGGTGTACATATGACCGTATGAAAAATCGCGGATAATCTGTTTGTTCATTTTTTTGTTCTTTACAAAATTAAACTGGAAATAGTGATAGCACATGTTCCCGGTAGATCTGTTCCCTCTTCATCTACGGGTAAAAAATGTGATTCCATTTTAAAAATTAATTTTAAAATGATTTAGAAACAACAAAGGAACTACATTTATGAGTTATGATACTATCACAATTCCGTCTCAATTAGATTGTTTTGTTCAAGATAAAAGGGTCTTTGCAAATTCCATTTGGAATGACGTTGACCGGACTATTGAACTCCGGCTCGGAGTGTTCCTTCCAGCAGAAATTGCATTTCAGCGGTAACGCAGTTAACTATACGGACACAAAAGGTTAGAGGATGCGCGACAGCAGCTGGGTTAATTCTGAGCTCCAGCAAATAATTATTCCATGTCGATGAGTTCTGCTTATATGGAATAAATCATCCCGGATATTTCCAGCCGGTTTTTGCAAAGAACCTTTTTTCATCGGATTTTGTAGAGTTTTTTGTGCAGTCGAATGTTGGATAGAGTGTGGAAACTGAATCGAAGGATAATCATCTTTGCGTGATTTTGAATTCACCTGGTGATGTATGTAATTTTATTGCTGTGTACAACAGCAGTTTCAGAAATTTTACACTTGTGATCAATTATGATCTTAAGGGTTCTTATGATTCTCCGTTTTATTCTCTGACAGAGGAAATGGAAAGTATAGATTTTACTATAGTCATAGGACCGGACTGTCACAGCATCGATTATCTTTTCTATTGGTGTGCCAATCTCATCAGCGTGCCAGAATTCGATACAGGACATGTATGCAGTATGAATTATGCATTTGCATACTGTGCCGGATTGACCGAGGTTCCGCTTCTTGATACCTCCAGAGTGGAGAATATGGCAGGTTTGTTTGCAGGCTGCAGTTCTCTTACTGAAGTTCCTGCATTCAATACATCCATGGTTCTGGATATGAGCTATCTGTTTGAGGGCTGTACTAATCTCAGAATAGTACCTCATATGGATACATCAAGTCTTCTTTTTGCTAATTATACGTTTCATGGATGCACCGCACTTGAGTGCATTCCTGATATGTTTCTTGAAAATGTTATTACGGCAGAGGGTATGTTCAAAGAATGCAGAAATCTGCATTCTCTGCCGAAATTTAAAATGAGCAACGTCTGCTACATCAAAGATTTTGTTGTCGATACATCTATAACTGAAGACAATGCCCCTGTTCTTACGGTCTGTTCGGCAAGAATAGATCGTGAGGATGGCGTTAAAATCGAGTATGTTAAAAGAAACGTTCCCGAAGATGGTGTTGTTGTGCTGAACAGCATTCTTGATCTTACAGATGAAATTCAGATAGCAATCATAGAGGGAAAGTTAAAGGAAGTTGTTATCAACTACGATGTTGTATGCAAAAGGATCGGCAATACATGGTATTCAAATTCTCCTTTTGTCGGGACATATTACGAACTGGAATTCCGAAAACAGCATCGGAATAATGCTGATGTGTTCTTTCCTTTTGGGCAGAGGCATGTTTTTCTGCATGTCGATTTTGCTATTACCTTCGGTCAGAGATGCCATTCTGCAGCAGGACTTTTTCTCAACTGTTCAGAACTGAAATCAGTTAAATGGTTTGATACCAATCAGATTACTGATATGCATCATATGTTTCTCGGCTGTAAAAGTCTAAAGTTTGTCCCTTCTTTAGATCTGCAGAGATGCAGGAATCTTTCCGGTTTTTTTGCGGAATGTTCCTCTCTGGTATCCGTCCCTATGTTCAATACTGCTGATGCGGTTGATTTGTCAGAAATGTACGTGAACTGCCAGAGTATTGAAAATACCGGTGAAATTGATCTTTCGTCGGCGAGGAATATAACGAGGATGTTTGCGGGGTGCCGGACTCTTGATATGGTAAATCTCTGCAATTCTTCTGAGGTGAGAAACCTATCCGGTTTGTTTTTGGCTCTGTTCTGGAAAAGTGTTGATGCCGAAAAGTGACATAAACCGTCATAATCATTAAATGTATATAATTTGTCATGTTACTAATTATTTATCAACGTATTCTACACACATGATATTTTATATACATTATCTATATAAATACTCCATAACAAATCAAATTAGACATAAAAGACACTAACTGTCGGTGATTTAGATCATAATTTCATAAACAATTCATATTATTTCCTATGTTATTTATATTTGCTGAATATAATGATATATAGAAGACAATATAAAGGTGAATGATATGAAAATGAAGTTAAAGCCGATAGTAGAAATGCTTAGAAACCTTAATGTTGATGAACTGACTGAAGTCATGATGATTCTTACTGGTTCAAAACCTGAAACTGTTATTGTGGATCCAATTAAATCATTCAAAGAACTAATACTTAAAAGGAAAGCAACATCATTAGGTGACAGACCATATTGCCCTCATTGTCAATCTCATAGAGTAGTTAAAAACGGTCATAAAGACGGTAGACAGAGATTCATATGTAAAGACTGTAAACATACTTATACATGGACTAATAATACTATTCTCTATGGAATGAAAATATCTTATGATACCCTGTTAAAATACTGTGACTGTATGATGCATAAAATGACCATTAGACAGTGTGCAACCTGTTGCAGAATTTCTAAATCTTCATCTTTTGATTGGAGACATAAGATTTTAGATGCTCTCCAGAATATGCACAACGAAGTTGTGCTGAATGGTATTATTGAATCTGATGAAACCTACTTTGGATTGAGTTTTAAAGGCTGTAAAAACCCTGATATACTCACCAGATTACCACATAAAAGAGGTGGCTCTAACCACGTTAGAGGTATATCAGATGAATTAGTCTGTGTTCCATGTTCAGTTAATCTTGATGGTCTTTCTATCGGTAAAATAACTAATCTGGGCAGACCTACTACTGATGAATTATCAGGATTTATTAAAGGTAGGATTGAAGAAGGTTCATTCTTTGTCACTGACAGTTTAAACAGTTATGATCAGATTGCAGAAGACAACAATCTGACTCATATTAAGATTGAAAACGGTAAACATAAGAACGGAATGTTTAATATCCAAAAGATAAATAGTTATCATAGCGAGTTAAAACGCATGATTAACGACCTTTTCAAAGGTGTGGCTACCAAATATCTTAACAACTATGTGGTATACCACAACTTTATTAATATCGCTAAAGAATCAATAATTGAAAAAGCAAAGATTCTTAAAGAGTTTGTATGTTCTACCCTCTGCAATTCCAGAGGGTATAAAGTGAATTTGAGAGATGCGATTCCAGTATAAACGAACCAAAATAGTTGTTTATATTGTATCAAAATATAAGTTTAATTATAAATACTTTTCTAAAACTTTTTTAATTTGCTGATCGTATGATTTTAAAGAATTAGATAATTGTAAAATCATTTGATTTAAAATTTCAATTCTAGCAATCATCTTATCTTGATATTTTCGTGAACATACTTTAAAAGTTATATTTTTAACTCTATCTAATGATGCTCTTAAACTACGACTGAATCCCAATTTTGTACCCTCAGTTTCAAGTATATGACAAAGATAATATGGGTTGATATTTGGTGTATTACATCTTAAAACACCACAATGATCTGTAGGGTAAAATTTTAAATTTGCAGGAATATAATTAGTCATCCAATCCCCATCAATACCCCATAAAATTGATGGAGTAGTAAAATTTGTTAAATTAGATAATAATTGATTAATATATCCAAAAGGTTCTTTTACGTTAGCACTGTAAACAGGTATATTAGCATTTTGAACCAATTGTTTATTTAATACTCTCTTACCTATGGAAAGGTCAAAATAAGTATTATTATCTAATCTGTATAATTGCCCTTGAGAAGAATGTTTGTCTAAAAGTTTAAATATTTTTTCAATAATACGATTGCATTTATTAATTTTATTTTTAATTTTTTTAAAATTGTTTTCAATTTTATTACAATCTGCAACTATTTGTTGCTGAATTTGTAATGGTGGTAGAGGAATTAATAATTTTCCAAAGTTAGATTGCGATATTGATGGAGGGTTTGATTCAGATGAATAATTTTTTAATTCAACAAAATTAACGAGATACTCATACAAATACAAAGGTAAAAGTATTTTATTATCTTTTGACCAAACTGCCATAGTATTATTGTCTATTGCAGATTGTCTAGACAAAATTCTTTTTTTGTTAGTATGTATTGCCATTCCAACTTTAGGAAATATTATTGTATTAACATCAAATATTGTTGCTTTTAATATATTTGTTAATGTATTAAAATCGACATAATTACTAGCATTATTCATCCAATATTCATTACCAGATATATTCATATCTCCTACTTTATAAAATGGAATATAAGTGTTATTTGTATTACCTTGATAATTAGGATCAAAATTATCACCACCCTTTAAACTTGCAACAGTATTTAATTCAACTTTTAGATATTTAGAAAAAATATTAGTACTCTTGTTATTTGATAAATTAAATTCTTTATTAAACGTATCTCTGGAAAAATCAATCATATTCTTTGTGTTTACACATTTAGAATATTCTGAATCAGGGAGATAATCAGAATTAAAAGAATTTCTGATATAATCAGATGCATAATCATTATGTGCAGGATCAAACAGTTTTCCACCCATTTTTATAATTTGTATTCCTTCAGCACCTTTTCTGTTTGACCATTTATAACCTAAAAATTCCTGTTGAGGTTTATTATCAGTTGGTGATTTAACAATTATAGTTTTTTGTTTATATATTAAAGAAAAGTAAAAAACCTTCTCCCTTTCAATAGGAGATATGTATTTATAAAGATTCTCCAAATATTTAGCATATTGTTCTTTTTTATTTAACTTTTTATAAGATTTTGAATTTAATAATTTTACAACATCAGATGAATTCCCATAAGATTGAACATATATACTAAAATGTTTATTTCTCTTTAGTTTAGACAATAACAATTTCTGTGAAATAAACGATTTATAAAAATCAATATCAACATCAATTTGATTAAGATAATTAGTTAAAATTTCTTTATCTTCCCATTCATCTAAGTTTTCATTATTAAAAATTGCATTTACACTATCTTTATGTAAATACATCTTTTTAGGAGGTTCATTAAATTTTTCTAGAAATAAAACTACTGTATTTGTACCAGTAGCACCAAAAGTTAAATTTCCAAATGAAGTTATTCCTCGTATGTAAAAATTCTTCAGAATTATCTCTCTTGCTTTGACATAACTGTTACTAATATTTGACAGTAATGAACTTGGTAAAATTACAGATGCGATTCCTTTTGGTTTTAATAATTGAGATATACGTTCAACAAAACAAACTTCGATTTCAGAGCCATCATTTGAAATATAGTCAATAATATCAAGTTTATTATTTTTCAGATTCAAATGTGGTTTAAATCCTTTAACTGAATAAGGAGGATTAGCAACTAAAATATCAAATAAATTATTTTCAACACCTTTATCATTTTCTAATCCATCACCAAAAATAATATTTGAATCACCAGCACCATGCATATACATAGACACCTTAGATACTCTAGATAATCGATAATCTTTTTCTATACCGTAGATATTATCTTTATACCAATTCTCTTCTTTTATATTTTTTTTAGTTAGTAATTGTTTTATTTCTTCAATACCTTCAGTTAAGAAATGTCCTGCTCCGCAGGCATAATCAATAATTTTAGGGTATTTATGCTTTCCATTCTCAAAAATAATTTTATCTAATGGTAATGATTTCCAAATAAATCTTGTTATTGGAGTTGGAGTAAAAAATTGTCCCTCATTCTGTTTAAAACCTTTATCTAACAATTTTTCAAATAAATCACCCAATAATTGAAGTTTATTGGAACCAATAATTTTATAATTTTGAAATAATTCAATAACTTCAACTAATAGTTTACCATTTTGATAGAATAATTCTTTATTATGCACATCTTTAAAAGCAAAATCATTATTAGTATAAAATTTTAAAATTCTTATAGTTTGTTTTAAATCTTTTATCAATTCATCCCGATTAGATTTATTTGTATACTGCTGAATTATGTTATCAGGATAATCATCTGATATATAAAGAATTTCTTCCTTCATAAATTTATCCATACCTTCTTTATGAAGTCTTTGAAGTCTATCTTGCAATGTTTCATATGTATCAGTTCCAACCTTATACTGAAACTCGACTACATCATCATCGGTTTTCGTTATTTCATCAACTAATTTACAAATAAATAATGCAATTAAACGATTAAAAGCATTTTCTTTATCAGAAACATTATTATGTCTTAATATTTCTTCAAATCCATTAATAATTTTCCCGGAATCATCAAAATCTTTAAGTTCACGTTTTAATAAAGGTTTAATACCTATTTCATATGCTTTAGTATCTTGACAGAAGATCACATCACCTAAAATTTGACCATCATATGTATTTTTCCAAACATTAAATAAACCATCTGTTGTTTCAGCATTTATATATAATTTTATATCTGAATTTTTATCTGATTTTTTATTATTTTCTGATAATAATATCAAATTTTGGTCATCAGTTGATTTAATTGTGGCTATTTGATATTTCATTTCTTTATCTGTATCATCATATTTTGATGCATAAAGAATTAGCCATTTACATGATCTTTCTTGTTGTAAATAAGAAAATAACTGACCTCCATCATTTTTTAAATTATTTAATTCTTTATTAAATTCATTTCCAAATGTTTTGCATTCAATAATGCATAAAACTTTTTTTGTTTCTTGATTATTTTCAGAATGAATAGGTTCGTAAACAATTATATCGCATCTTCCACTTTTAGAATCATGCCCTAAGTGCCATTCTTTTTCTAATTCAATATCAGTTGCTCTATAACCCTTTTTTAACAATCTGTGAACACATTCTAAAACCACAAAATTTTCTGGTTGATTAAAATTGTTATTACGTTCCCAACCGTTAATATCATTTGGATAATCTATTTCCTCATCTGTAAGATTAACCCTTATCTTATAATTATTAATAGCATCTTCATATATTTCATGTTGAATATCATATTGATTTTCATTATTTGGTAACACATTATTTTTAGCCAAACCCATTATCACTAAAAGGTTTTTAATATAATCTTTATCTGTCATAGCATATCTCAATATTTAGAATTACGTATCACTATTTATACAATATACAAATGATACATTTGTGAACAATATACTTCAATTGAAATCTGATAATTATGTTAGATTGATTAAAGAATGATAGAAATCATGACAATGATAACTTATGTGATATTGATAAAATTTAACATCCTCTCAAATCTTGAAACATGACATCAAACATGGAGCATCAAAATTTGAGAGGACTTTTTATGTCATAGATACCGTGTTCACTTTTCGGCATCAACACTTTTCCAGAACAGAGCCTTGTTTTTTAATTGTGAAAATCTCAGAAATGTTTCACTTTTTGACATTTCAAAGGTTAAATCTACATCTGAAATGTTTAAAGGGTGCAGGAAACTGCAGCACGTTCCAGACTTCAACACGGAAAATGTTGTATCCATGGATTATATGTTTGCCGACTGTGTCAGTCTTTGCAGGATCCCCCGGTTTAATACTTCAATGACATTTAATGTTGAGGGAATGTTTCAGAACTGCTCCGCACTGAAAGAACTTCCGGAACTTGATACATCCAGAGTTAAGATTTTTACTAAAACATTTGACGGATGCACCTCGCTGGCAGAAGCAAACCTTGTAGGTATGCAGGATGCTGAAAATATACAGTTTATGTTCAGCAACTGTACATCCCTTGAACGTGCTGTTTTTTATAACATACCGAAGGTTGCGTATGCCGACGGGGTGTTTATGAACTGTGTCAGTCTCAAACAGGCAATGTTCTTTAATGTTCCTGAACTTGAGACTGCTGCAGCATTATTTAAGAACTGTTCGGCACTTACCGTATGTGAGATCTGCAATTCCCGTAAAATCAGCGTAGTTGACAGAATGTTTTCCGGCTGCAGTCTACTGGAAAAAATACCGTATTTTGATACATCAAGAGTTTTAAATCTCTGTGGAATGTTCGAAGGCTGCAGATCTTTGCGCAGACTTCCTGATTTTAATTTTAACGGGATTAAGCACATAAACGGAGCATTCAACGGTTGCGACAGCCTTGAGAGTTTTCCTGTTTTTAAAGATCAGACAGTTGTAATTACGGAAAACAGTTCTTCAACGGGGGACTATTCTGATCCGCCGTATAAACCAATTCTTGATTTGAATAAAACTTCATTCACCAAAAATCATGATGGCAAACTGTAGTATTTCTGCAGGAAATGAGGTTATCTTTTTGTAATCCCTGCAGGCGTGAAACACGCGGTTTTAACCGCAGGAGTGGCTGTTGTTTTTTCAGTGTGCAGATAAAGTGTAGACTAACACAGCAAATATGATAGTATATATTCATGAAAAATGAGTAAGGGCATACCAATACATACAATAGCATTGTTGGTTAACTGTCATTTTGTGTTTTCCGGGAAACCGCAGAAAAATATTCATCATTGCAGGTTGAATACAGGGTAAAGAGCTTACTGACATTGAATTCAGTAAACAGGGTATTTAAATTCCTGCTCTCGGATGTAATATTGATCATGTACATATTTATGTAAGTGTACGCCTGCCGTGAGTATCCCAAATATAATGAGGCAGATTAATCAAAGGTTGCTCATCATTGTTGATTGGCGTTAAGAGAAGCATTCCTTCAGTTTAGAGCAATGCCGGCTCTTAGGACTCATAAATGTTTTATAAGTACAGCGGGCGGTGTCAGTTCTGAAACGATAGAAAGTTACGTAGATACAAAAAAAGACCGATGCTATCAGTATGAATAAAGGCGTAATATTTCGAGCATATCCGAATGAATCGCCGCAGCAGTTTATCAGCAAACTCCCGGATGTTCATGCCTTGTCTGTAACAAAGGTCCGGCAATCAGAAAGTGAGTTATGCAAAAAGGGGAAGACAGGCCGTAACAGATATGAATACCGGTGTGAATATCCTGAATAAAGGTTTGTCTGAAGACTGAACTGACATACCGAGGGGTATACGGAAATATAAGCCTGCCGTGAAAAGCAGGAGTAAGCAATTATCAAGGAGATCGTGTAAGACGCAGTTCGCTGTGCATCGTTCTTTGAAGCATGAATCCTTCGGCTTCAGTCGTTAGAGTGTCAGCATAGCCTAATAATTATTTTTTTGTGTTGTTATGATATAGAGGGTGTTTGTATCCTCGTATAATTTGTATTTTTAGTTTGGTTGTTTTATGAAATACTTCATGTCGAATATTCGCTCTTGTGGAATCTTTTTGGCTCTTTCTATGAGTCTGACAGGTTGTGGAGATCCGGTTCTTGACGGATCAAGTGATGAAGCTTTAATGAAATCATATATAGAGCTGAAGAATGGACTTTCTGAAAGAAATGGAACAGCCTTTGATCTTGCATTTCATAAAGCTCGAGAAAAGATAAATGAAATTCCCGATACTGCAAGTAGGGATCAGATGCGCATCAAAATATTTTCCGGAAAAACTGTCGATCAGCTGGTTGATGATTGCAAAAAATGGGTCGAGGAAAAGGTCAATGACACATCAAAGGCGATGCAGACCTCTGCTGCTTGCTACAAAAGTTATGAAAACGGACTGGAATTCAGAAACAAACGTCTGAAGAACAGTTCCATAGATCCGGAAAACAGAGTTGAACTCTCCTTTGATTTGTTTAATGGTTCAAATTATACAATCCCGGCTCTTCAGTTTGATCTTGATATTGAAATTTTTGGAGCTCCTGATTATGAGAGAAAATATGACGGAGCTAATTTTGTTCGGTGTTTTACTCCTGTTTCAGTTCCAAGCGGTGGTATAGGCAAATTTACATGCAATATCAGATATAACATGGGGCAGATAAAATTTGACGGTCCTGTTGAGGATATGCAGGTATTCAACATGAAACTTGTAAATAATGATTCAGATCTCCAGGATGGAAAGGAAGATAAGGATTCATTTGCATCTTGCCGAAAGGAAATGGAGCAGTACCGGGCTGAACTTAAAACCTATACAAGTTATATGGAGCAACTGATGTTGTTTCAGCCGAAGGGGAAATGATATTCAGTTTCATTTTGCTGTAGGAGCTCAGTAATACAGCTGAAACTGCAGTTTCTTTCAGCAAGTAATCCTGATTGAATGTAAAGACGCCGGTGCCGGCGTATTGTTTACTGAAAAATAACAGAACCGGTAAAGTTTAGAAGAATTTTACCGGTTCTTGTGTTTCTGGCATGTACCATTTTCTAAATGCTGAAAGTCCCGAACTCTGATCTGGCTGCAAAGTTGGTGTA
This sequence comes from Succinivibrionaceae bacterium, assembly GCA_016284235.1. Taxonomy (GTDB): domain Bacteria; phylum Pseudomonadota; class Gammaproteobacteria; order Enterobacterales; family Succinivibrionaceae; genus UBA2804. The sequence continues at coordinate 50,258 of JAEEOK010000091.1, read as the reverse complement.
ATCATCACTAAGAATATAACGACGATCAGAGTTTATTCTTTCGTGTTTTTCTCTTTAATTTTGCAATCTCTGAGCTGTAATTTAACCGGTGTAGAACGATCGAAAAAGTTTACCACCAAAACGATCGGAAGTTGACCACTCCGGTTTTAACTTAACTTTCATTCTTTGCCAATAAATTTGCCTTCTTGGCAGTGAGCAATCTGTAACTGTCGCCATTGATTGTAAGCACACTGCAATGATGAAGCAGTCTGTCTGTAATGGTTGAATCTGATGATACTATTCGGATTGAGTTTAAGGGTTATGATTGAATAACTTAACAGAATGTCTATGACAGGAGAGAACCTCCAGCGTCAAACTGGAGAGTGAAGGGTGGATTTGGCTCTCTGTGTTGGAATCCTGACATACTGCAGGGCAGGGGCTACTTGTTGGGAACATCCGAATACTGATCTGTTTGTTCGGGTATGCGGTAGGCGGCTTTATCCGCCTACACGATTTTTCTAAAACATTTTGTGAATCCGCGTCAGTTTGATTAGGATTTGCCTATCTTTCATAGTAGGCAGGCATTGATGACAGCTTCAGACAACCTCTGAACATATCCTGGGATTTTTTCAGACTTGCGGTGTTAAAGTGGGGTACGGTTGCAAGGTTGGAGCATCCTTCAAACATCTGCTGCATGTTGGTTACGTTGCGGGTGTCAAAAAAAGGAACTGAAGTCAGGTGAAAGCATCCGTTAAACATTGATTCCATTGATGTTACATTTATGGTGTCGTAGAGAGGTACAAAGGATAGATTACGGCAGTTCTCAAACATGGAACTCATGGTTTCAACGGAAGATGTATCAAAAAGCGGAGCAGTTGTCAGTTCCATGCAACCGAAGAACATTCCGTTCATATTTGTCACGTTTTCTGTGTTCAGCTCTCCCAGGGTTTTCAGATTGCGGCAGCCTCTGAACATTTCCTGCATATTGGTGACGTTTTCAGTATCTAAGTCGCCTACCTCCTCTAAAGCTATGCAGCCGTGGAACATATTCTGTGCAGTGGTCACACTGTTCATCTGCAGGTTTTTTATCTGCTTGATTGCGGCACAGCCGTTAAACATACCCTGCATATTTTTGACCTGCGAGCTGTCCTGCAGGGCAAATGAAGTTAGACTGTAGCATCCGGCAAACATCTCCTGCATTACAGCAGCCTTAGGAGTGTTCATTTTTGGAACTTCCGTCAGAACCTGGCAACCATGAAACATTGACTGCATGTTAATAGCTGATGTACCGTCAAGTTTTGGTGCTCTTTTTAGTGAAGAACAGTCCTTAAACATATTTCTGAAGTCGGTGATCTTGTCTGTATTGAATGAAGGCAGATCTTCAAGTGCTGTGCATTGCTGGAACATACCGAAAAGCTTTGTAACAGTAGGGCCCAGTACTATTCTGAAATTTACGTGGTGAAATCCAAGACCGAAGAACGGACTGTTCGACTGGGTTTGATTATCCACGAACTGAGTCGGTTCCAAATCATAATTCAGAAACAGAGTGTCCAGATCATTGTTCACAAGCCTTGCTGTAACTTCGGACGTTACTTCATGCGCTGCGTTCAGGATAATGCTGCGACTTGTGGGCTCGATTTGTGCTGTCATAAGATTCCTTAATCAAGAGAGTTTTTTAGATTCCCTAATTCTACCTTTATTCTTTTTTGAAATCATATAGGCAGTACGTTTTTTTGAAATTAATTGCATTTTTGAAAAATAGTTTGATTTGTGTGATTTAAATCAAATTTATTTTGAACGTTTTTGCTGGTCGATTTTAATTTCTGATTTCCTTGGATTCTGTCGAAGTTTCCGCAGTTATGCTTTCAGTCTAATTTTCAAAAAAAAATCTCGATGTTTTCTGTTTTGATTAGTTTTTATCATGTAAACTTGATCAGTCTTGATAGTGTCTTTGAATAAAATTTTTTGATTTTTTTTGATTGGAATTTTTGTCGGGAGTGCGGTTGTGGCGGATATGGATAAGTCAGGCAATGATGCTGATTCTCTGGATCAGAAGAACAATGTTGAAGTTCCTCTGACAGAGGAGGAACTGCATGAGATAAAAGTAAAGGAAGCAGAGAGACAGATCGAGATGGATCGTTATCTTATGATTGATGATGATGCGAGAAAATCCGGAATTGCAAAGTCAGTCATTCTCATAACGGTTACTGCTGTTGTTGTTTTTATTTCTTTGTTTTTTTCTGTTTCGTCAAGTCTGGATGACGGAAATGTTTCCGAAATGACAGAAAAAAACAGGAAACTTTATCTGAATTATTTTGAAAAGAAGTATGCTCTTAAAAGAAATGGTGAAACTTCCTCCTCATCGAGCAATTCAGTAATAGATTTCAAGTTTGTCGATGACAGATTTCTTGTTTCATTTTCAATCAGAAACGCTGATTCTGTTTTTAAGGGTGAAATGACACCTCTTGATGTAAAGAATTTAGGCAAGGATTTTCTTGCCCAGTCTCTGTGCAGTGACGGACTTGAAAAAATTCACAGAAACTTGGGCATAAATGAGGTTGACTATCTTTTTTATCAGGAAAATATTCTTCGTTACACAGTGAAAATATCAGAGCAGAACTGCAATGCTTTGAAGTCGCTTTCATAAATAGGGATTCTATTCTTTACTGCTCCTGGGTGATGATGTGTTGGATGCGAACACAATTGGCGTCATGCATAAAAGCAGTGCTGTTTATGTAAGTGTTTCTTTACGGTAGCGGCGGCGGAGTGGACACGCCTGCAGGAATGGAATTGCCTGATATTTAGGTGGAAACAGAGTGTCAGATTTCTCAAATAGTGCCGCACGGCTAGAAGTACGTTGCTTTTTGTTGTGACGGACAGTTCACGAATGTGTTTTTTGAACTTTCTTTCAGGGGGTAGAAATGGATGTGAGTCTTCAAGTACAGCAGAGTGAGGATATAGCAAACTTTGCCAGCAGAATTACCCAGAAGTACCGTAACTGCATGGTTGTAGATTTGGTGAATGGCTCCTGCTACTGCTGCGGTCTTAGAGCTATGGAGGATACATCACTGGAAGATCCTTCTGAAAAGGAGACGTATGCCGACTGGCTGCAGATCTTTGTCGAAACAGAAATTGAACTGCCCGAGCAGTCAAGAATGAAGTGGATGCTCAGTCCTGAAAATATCAAGCAGTCACTGAACGATCATCATTTTTCAATTTCTGTTTCATACCGCAACAGAAAACTTCCAAGCAGCGAGTGCTGGCAGAAACTTCAGGTAGTGCTGCTTGAAAGTGACAACCTGGGCATTCCTCAAAGGGTAATGATTGTTCAGGAGAAGATCAACGGTTCTGTTCTGATGCGTGAGCAGAGATATTTTAGAAGCAGCTTATTTGGAGTCATGCAGTTTGCTGTAAATACGGACGGTCTTAACCGCTGGAAAAGATTTTCCTATCTGAATGTCAACGACGAAGCTCTTAGAATTTTCGGCTACACTCACGATGAATTTTATGAGGGCATGAGAACTCAGCAGATTGATCTCATAGCACCTTATGATATTGCTAATTTTATAGATCTCGTTTCGCGTCTCAACGAGATTGGAGAACGTTCAGATGTTCATCTTCATGTCATAAACAGATCCGGCTATGTTGTTACCATAGGTGGCGAAGCGGAATTATGTATAAGTGACGACGGCAGAAAATTCATTCAGATTATATTTATTGATGAAAGTAAGACTGAGAGCAGCAGAGAGGCTCTTTCGGATCTGAAAAAGGAACTTAAGGATTTTACCGAGGCTATTCCCTGTGCTGTGCACCGCAGTCTGATGGCCGGCAAAAGTATTACTGAATATGTCAATCGTGAGTTCACTGTTTTGACAGGGTATGATGCGACAGATCTTAAGATTAACTTTGACGGTGTTTTTCAGAGTATTCTAGCCACACCCGAGGATGTGAAAATATTCAATACCGGGTTCAGCCGGGCTCTGACTACGGGAAAGAGAGTTGCTGTTGATTTTTCTGTCAAGCGAAATGACGGAACAGTTGTTGCTGTGAGAGACTGGCTCTATGTTACCCATGATAAACAGGATCGTCTGTGGCTGTATGGATCAATGATAGAAAACACGGATGAAAAAAATACGGAGAAGAAAGTTGAGAATCTTCAGGAAATTGTGCAGTATTACACGGAAGGTTTTGATTTTATCCAGAAACTTTCTGAATTTGCTGTTGATGCAAACGGCAAGAAGCAGCAGCCGAAGTTTAGTGAGATCGTTGATTTGATCGCTAAGGAGACGGATTCAACTGTAATCGAATATTCTATTTCTGAAGATGGTAAAACGGCAAATCCGGAATATTCTTATTTTTCTGAAAAGGATAATTGCGAGACTCCTATTATCCTAAGCTGCAGCGATGTGCAGAAATGTCTTGATTCTATGAAGAATCATAACTGTTTAATAATTCCCAACAAGATTATTATGAAATCATTTTTAAGTAATGAACTGCTGGAAAAGAATGTTTTTAAGAATGTTGAAACAGTGCTGTTCCTTCCTTTTGAATACGACGGGGTAATGCTCAAAAAATTTCTGCTCATCCGCAATCCTAAATCATGGCTCATTCATCATAAAATTCCTCAATGTCTGTCTGAGAATTTATCTGTACTTCAAAAAATCTTCAGATAGCCGATAATACATGGCAGTATGAGCATGGTGTATTTCAAATCCTGCTGATGTGCAGGATTGTATCTTTCCGCCGGCTGTTTCGTTTCTTACAATAGAGTTTTTTTGTTTTCTGTAAGGGAAAAAGCCTCAATTTGTCTGTTTTTTTATGGAATTTTAAGAAAAGGTAAATACAATAGATGAGGATGCGGCAGACTTTCGTTTCTACAGTACAAACCGTAAAAGCCTGCAGAGCTATGTTTTGTCATCTATAAAGCAACGGAAGTTTGTTCTGTATTTATCTTGCAGTTTGATTGGATGAAAATGAATAAGAAAAATAACGGATCTGGAAAATTTGGTTTTGTTGACTTGCTTAAGTTGTTCTGTTATTCGTTTGTATGTGCAGTGCTGGGTTTTGTTATTGTGTGGACGTTTTTTAAAATTGTTGACGGACGTCCGGAAAATGTTTGTTCAGAACTTGGAAAAAGTTTCAAAATGAACGATACATTTGACTTTTCGAGCTGCCGCCTTGAAAATGATGACTCAATTTATCTCGTGCTTGATGTGAAGAAAGGTATGGAAAACTATTTTGATGATGCCGATCCTGATGTTACAGAGGATGAACTTTCGTCAACGCAGCTTGACTACTACTGTGCAGAGTTTTTTGATCATGTGCGGATAAATAGTCTTGATTTGAATATACGGGTAGGTAAGAAGTCCAGACAGAAGATTCATGTCACCCGCAATGTCTGTATGTAGTGTTTTTTTTGGTTATGAATAAAATTTATTTAAATTTCTTTGTACTGATTGCAGTTGTACTTCTTGTTCTGTGTATTGTAAAGGTATGGAATAATCATACTCTTCGGGAAACCGAAGATGTGAAAAGTACGGTATCCAAAGACGGTGCTGTGAGGGTGGCTGATGCATGCGGTGTTATAAGAGAGGCCTTTCTTGGAAGTTCGAACAGTTTGTGGAATTTCCAAAATTGTAAGGCTGTCAGTGCAGATCATATGGAAGTTAACGTATGGAGTCCGGCAGAACTTAATGCAGATTCTAAGGTTTCTGTGTATGGACCGGATCAACTTCCTCCTGCTACTTCAGCTACTATGTGTGATGTTTTTTTCCGTCCCTTTGATTTTATTCAAAAGGTTGATTTTATCGTTACAGGTTCGGACAAAGTAACACCGGTTAACCTTTTTAAACTTGACAGAAGTGTGTGCGGTGCAGGTCTTAAGTCTGAGGTTTTAAAGGACTGAGTATTCTGTCATCTTTCTTTTAGATGCTTTTTTCAGGTACGTGCCGCCTGAAGGCTTGGCTGCTGCTAAAGCTGTTTATGCTTTGATTGTTCTTTTATGCAGATTTGAGTTTGTTGGATCTCAGACTGGTGTAGGTCAGAGATGAATTAACTCAGTTAAAGGAAATGCGGATTTATGAGATTATTGGTAGAATCAATGAATATGGAGTATTGAAAAATCGTTTTCTTTTTTGCGTTTAAATGGTGTATTTTTAGCAGATAAGAAAAAAAGTTGCATTGTGTTGGTAACGGTGCGTATTCTTAACAGTTTAGTACTGTTATCGCGTTGGTTGAGTATCCGGTTAACGTTCTGTATATGGCTGCAGAATGCAGGTCACAGCCTAACTGTCAGCCTCTGTGCATGAGTAAGGGCATAGGGAAATGGGAGGTATAAGAATGAATAATAGATTTGGTGGTTTTTCTCTCATAGAACTTGTTATTGTTATTGTAGTTCTTGGCATTTTGGCTGTCTCTGCCGTGCCTAAATTTGTGGGAATGCAGTCCGATGCAAGAGTTGCTACGCTTAACAGCATGAAGGGTAGCCTTAAATCTGCAAACAATATGGTATACGCCAAAGCATTGTTCAATGGAGCAAATACTAATTATTCAGAAAAAGAGCTTGGAACTGACTGGTCGGAGGAATGCAAAGAAAACAATTGTGTCGAAGTAAATGGCGTGTGGGTATATTTCAAGTATGCCTATCTTGATCGAAACTCCATTGCTTTTGTTTTGGATGGTGATATATCCGGTAAAACGACCGCGAAGGACAAAAACGGCAGAACTATTCCTAATCGTTGCACGCGTGAAGGCTGTCTTAATAAAACGTGCAATAGCTATAATGCCAGCGCAGTTTGCACAGGACATGATTTCTGTCAGTGCCGGAGTGAGAAGAAAGACGAGCCTTGTAAAAAAGTGAAGGTAGTTGTGAATGGACAAGAAAAAAATCTAGAAATCTGCACAGATTCGCAGTTCCTGATCCCGCGGGGTATGCCGTATAAAAATTCTAAATGCTATCTTAAATATACCAGTGCGGAGATAACTACGGGTAAGGTGCCGCTTTATAAGATAGAGACAAGCGGATGCTGATGATTTCATAAAGTTCAAATAAGACGGATTAGAGTTTTGTGTGCCGATGAGATGACTGAATTTTTCATCGGCATTTTTTTTGTATGGGACAGATGGATATAGAGCCTTTCTGAATAGAAATTTTTCGTCTGAACCCTTGTTTTCTTCGTATTTGCTGATACTTAAAGTGATTTGCAATCAATGCAGGAGGTAAACCTGCGGTTTCAACTGTTCTGCTTTTAGTGTTTTCAGATAAAGTATGGACGAACACCTGCAAATTTGATAACATAAATCCTCGTCAGCAGTCTGAACTGACTAATACCGCAGGGCATACGGAAATATAAGCCTGCTCTGAAGAGATGGAGTAAGCAATTCTTCCGAGACCGTGTAAGACGCAGTTTGCTGCGCAGTGGTCTGTGAAGCAGGAATCCCGCGGCTTTGGTCGTGCGGAGTGCCGATTTATATTTGATTTTTCGGAGACGTATCGAAGCGGTCATAACGGGGCTGACTCGAAATCAGTTTGACCTCCGGGTCACGTGGGTTCGAATCCCACCGTCTCCGCCACTTTTCCCTTCCTCCTTTTTCCTTATTCAGATGACTTTTCTTGTTCAAGAAATCTGCGATCTTCATTGTTTAGGTATGCAGCCGCGGACACCTTACTTTTATAGATACCGCGGGCGAGAAAAATTCCGTGATGAAAGAGAAAAAATACTCTTTTCTCGGTGGAGTTGATTCAATAGCTTTACAACAGTCTCTTAGAGGCATAGAGAACGTTTTGTTCGATTCTTTGAGAAACTTTCAAAATATTCCGTACTCAGGAGTAGACAACCATGCCGCCTGAGTTACAGAACAGCAAATCAGAAAATTCAATACGCACAGATTGGACTCAAGAAACCGGGTTTGTGAAAATAAAACTGTCAGAGAAAGTCGGAGATATCAATAACGTTACAGTATGAAGAGCTATACCAGACAGGTATTTTGTTGTACTGAATGAAAAGGCGGGTGTAAGAAGTTTCTCCTGGAGATCGTAGATGTATTTCTCAATGAGTTGTCTGTGAAGCCGGAATCATGCGACTTTAGTCGTGTGGAGGTCAATGTGATCGCTTTCACTTTTTTTTAAATTTGATGGATTTACTTTGAATTTTATCTGGCTGTGCCGTAAAACCGCGTCCTTTAGGGCGTGGATATGAGGCATAAAATTAGGTATAATCTTTCTTGCTAACAGAGACAGACTTCGGCTTTCTCAATGACGGCAAATCAGGCTAGGGCATAGCCGTAGAGCTTGTGAAGTGAACCGTATTGTCGGTCAGCAGCAAGAACCCACCGAGAGTATCCTGCAGCTTTCTGCTGGAGCTGGTAGGAGTCCTCTGCATTTAGGCGGAGGAGGATGTCAATGTGAGATCGCGCCCTTTGTGTGATAATATCTGGTATCGGCATGATGTTTGTTTACTGCTAAAGAGTGCGGGTTTGTCCGTTTGGGGTATTTCTGTATAAGTTATGGAGAGAAAATTATGGGCTTGATTAAGGCGGCTTTGGGTGCAACCTTAGGAACCATGGCAGATCAGTGGAAGGAATTTTTTACCTGTGATGCACTGGATAATGATACTTTGATGGCAAGGGGAAGAAAACAGACCTCGTCGCGTTCATCTAACACTAACGGTCATGATAATGTTATTTCCAATGGATCCGGTATTGCGGTAGCCGACGGACAGTGTGTTCTGATTATAGATCAGGGTGAGGTTCGTGATGTTGTTACCGAACCAGGACTGTTTACCTATGACAAGGGATCTTCGCCTTCTATGTTTGCAGAAAGTCTTGGTCAGGGTGTCAAGGATCTCATAAAGACTTCTTGGGAACGATTCAAATATGGTGGTGATACTGGCAGAGACCAGAGAGTCTACTATATCAATATGAAGGAAATTCTTGATAATAAATTCGGTACAGCGAATCCGATTCCTTTCCATATTGTTGATCAGAGAATCGGTATGGATATGGATTTTTCTGTTCGCTGCAACGGTATGTATACCTTCAGAATTACGGATCCGGTTACTTTCTATACAAAGATTTGCGGCAATGTGCAGGGCGACTATGAAAAGGAAACCCTGATCAGCACCATGCGTCAAGAGTTTGTAAGTGCTTTGAACGGCGGTTTCGGAAAGTTATCCAATCTGAATATCAGACCTTATGCCCTTCCACAGCACGTTGATGAACTTACTGAAAGCATGAACGAGGTTCTGTCCAAGAAGTGGGGAGAGGCTCGAGGAATAAGTGTTGCTTCCATTGCAATCAACAGCGTTACGCTTCCTGAAGAAGAATCTCAGATGCTTAAGGAAGTTCAGAGAGCTGCTGCTCTTAGCAATCCGATGCTGGCCGGCGGCTTTATGGCTGGTCAGACTGGTGCAGCAATGCAGGCTGCGGCAAGCAATCCTAATGGAGCAATGGGCGGCTTTGTTGGAATGGGTATGGCTAACGCTATGGGCGGCGCTCAGATCGGTAACCTCTTTGCCGCTGGTCAGCAGCAACAGCAGGCTGCAGGATTCGGAGCTGCTCCTCAGGCAGCTGCAGGCTGGACCTGTGCATGCGGATCTGTGAATCAGGGCAAGTTCTGTGCAAATTGCGGCAAACCACAGCCGGCTCCTGCAGGTGCCTGGACCTGTGAATGCGGTACACAGAATTCAGGAAAATTCTGTTCCAACTGCGGCAAGCCTCAGCCGGTAGCAGGCTGGACATGTGCCTGCGGTACCGTTAATCAGGGTAATTTCTGCAATAACTGCGGTAAACCACGTTCATGATTGTTTTGTGCTGAACAATTAAATGTTATTGATTAGAGATCCTTTCTTGGCTGCTGCTTTGAAGGGATCTTGTTGATATGGGGTATTGTTTTTGCCTGTTTATTGGATGCCGGAAGATTTTTCGGTGAGGCTCTCTGATACAGATATAAGCTTATAATTTCAGTCGCCCGCTTCGTTTGTCATACAAGAGTGAAGTATCCATAAATTGATCTACAAGTCTTTTAAAAGGAATATAAGTAAAATGAGTGAGACCGATCGTTACAAGTGTCCGTCCTGTGGCGGAACAATGGAATTTAACGCCAAATCGCAGAATCTTAAGTGTCCTTTCTGTGATACAGAAATGGCACTTGACGAATATCAGAATATGGCAGATCAGAAGGCCGCAAATAATGTTGATATAAAGGCCGGTGCTCAAAGACTTGAGGATCCTGAGGCTGAGGCTGGAGCCGCTGCCAAGTACGTTTGTAATTCCTGCGGCGGTGAAATTACTCCGAGTTTTACATCTGCATCAACAAAATGTCCGTTCTGTGATGCACCGATAGTGCTAACAGATAAAATTAAGGATCAGATGGTTCCGGATCTTATGATACCGTTTAAACTTGATAAGAAGGATGTCAAAAATACTTATGTTAATTTTGTTAACAAGTGTCATTTTGTTCCTTCAGATTTTAAGTCATCTGCTCATGTCGATTCGATTAAACCTACATACGTCCCGTTCTGGCTCTACAGTTGTAAGACTGATGCCGAACTTACGATATCCGGTGAAATTGTAACCCGCAGCCGTGCAGGCAACGTTGAAAAAATAAAGCATGATGTTTATGAACTCTATCGTCATGTTCAGATGGACTTTGAAAATGTTCCTGCTGACGGTTCCAAGGATATGGATGACGCGCTTATGGATTCTCTTGAGCCGTTTAATCTCGATGAAGCACAGAATTATAATTCAGCCTATCTTTCCGGTTACGGTGCTTTGCTTTATGATGTGGGAGCGGAGGATAATACTGGCCGCGTCAGAAAACGTATGGAAAATTCTGTAGTTGATACAGTGTTCAGTACTTTAAGAGATTATGAGCATAAAGAAGTTAAGCAGGCTCGGTATACCTACTCTAATAATGTGATCAAGTACGCGTTGTTCCCAGTCTGGATACAGGAAACATCCTGGAATAACAAATCTTATGTTTTTGCCATGAACGGTCAGACTGGTAAGTTTGTAGGAAGCGTGCCGGTTGATTACACCAAGGTAGGTATCAGCTGGGGTCTCTTTACTATTCTTTTAACAGCAATAGGCGGCGGAGTATATCACTTTATTCTTAATGAAGCTCAGACCAGTGCATTAAGTGACTTTTCTATAGCTTTTATAGCCTGTGCTGTGATTTGCGGTATTGTACATGCCATAATTGTATCGGGAAACAATAATGTAGCAGAGCAGACGATAGCTCAAGGTTATGCCGGCGAACTTGAACCTCAGGAGAGCAGTGATGCATTTGTGAGGACGTTTACAGAAACCAGAACCACAAAGTAGTTTTTTCTGTTTATGTCCTGAAAGCGCCATCGAATTTTCATGGCGCTTTAAATTTTGCAGAAAGGTTTTCACATATCAGTGTTTCGTGGTCGAAGTTCTTCGATACTTTTGAATACAAAGCGCACCGGTACGGAAAAATATAATCAAAGTGCGGAGATAAGGATCCGCATGTTAAGAATCAGCCGTGCAGCTATCTGTGAAGCTGTAATTCCGCGACTTTAGTCGTGTGGAGTGTCAATGCCGGATCTGATAAGATATTAAGAGCGTAGGTTCAAATTTCAAAAATTGTACTGCGCAGTCTCGCGTGTTTAATTTTACAGGGTTTGCTAAATGATTACACAAAAGGAAATGACTTCATATTACGAAGATATAGCCCCTAAACTTACCAGCTTTTTGCTGGCGAACGGGTGCGGATATGATCAGGCTTCGGATATTGTGCAGGAAACCTTTGTAAGACTGTGGAAAATGCGGGATCAGCTGACTGAAGAGGACAGTGTTTCCGGACTTGTTTTTCGTATAGCAAAGAATCTTCGTATTGATGCATTTCGTAAGAATAAACGAGAAGTATTGGTTGATGAGTATGAAGATTCAACTGTTCCGACTGTTGAGGATAATCTTGATTCTGATCAGGATGAGCAGTATATAAGAAACTGTATAGTAAAGGCCCTGGGTGAACTTCCAGAGGATCTTAGGGTTTGTTATACCATGTTCAATCTCGGTCAGATGTCCATTAAGGATATAAGTGCTTCTCTTAATATTTCTGAGTCGCTAGTTAAAGTCAGAATTCACAGGGCAAAGGAAAAACTGAAAGTTTCTCTTGCCTACCTTAAGGAAAACTTATAATTTTATTTTTTTTGTAACCTGTTCCTGTTTTTCACGTTATCCTAGTAAAGAACGTGAGGTTGATTACTATGAAAAAGAATGATATTGAATTAGATGAAATTGATTTACTGGTCAGAAAAGCCTTTTGTAATGTTAAAGCTCCGCCTTGCCCTGATTTTTCATCTATAAAGGATGAAGCTGCAGAAACCAAGAAGGGATTCTGGTCTGATGTCTGGAATAAGCTGGTTAAGACCAGGGATGAGATCGGCAATGGTATTCGTGAACTTTCCGATGATGCTCTTGACGGTGTCTGCGCTGCAGGTGAGAAGAAGTCTGTTGAGACAGATCATTTTAAGAACGACAAGGACCTGTCCGGCAAGTGAGTGCGAGTACAGTGTGAAAGATTAGTGGTGCTGAATTCTTTGAATTCATTGTTGAAAAAATATTGTGTACAGCCTAGTGCAGATTGAAGTTGTCAGATTTCTGTCTGCATTTTTTTTGCATTACTCAAGCATATTTTTAAGTTCGACCGTGATCCTTTCGTTACCTTTTCCGTCAATCAGTTTCTGCCCGTTTCTTCTGATTTCATCGCCATGCTGCTGTGCGTAGGCTACTGCTTCTTCAAGCAGTTTTTTATTATTCAGATTGTCATGGCTGAGAAGTCTGCCAATGTTGTATTTCTGTGACAGCTCAATCATGGATTTCTGATTATCAGCTATTAATACATTAACCGACGGGATCCCGATGCAGAGCCTTTCATTGCCCATCACACCGCATGCACCGATGGCAAAATCATGTTCATTCATAAGTTTTGGGATTTCTGTGCTGTGGCGTAGGAGACTGTGTCTGATTTCCGAATTATCTAGAAAAAATTTGATTTTATCGTAATCTGGATTGGCGGCACCGGTTATAACAGTATAGTGCATTTTTTTGAGATATTCGGATTGGGCTATGGTTTTAACTGTCTTCAGAGTCGCATGAACAGGATCGGCTCCTCCGAAACAGATCAGCCCGGTTGCAAAACAGTCTCTGATATGATTCTTTCTGTAATTCAGAAATCTTTTGTCCGTCATGTTGTACTGCTGACCAACCAGAAGTTTGCAGGTCTCAGGTACCAGGTTTTTGTAATCTTCGGGTCTGGATGTTATGTTCCCGTCTATCAGAATGTGGCAGTTATGAACTCTGTTATGTAAATCATCAATCACTGCAAGTTTTCTGCATGCAGGAATACACAGGGTTTCAAAATCTCTGTCAAGTTCATAGCAGTCGACGACTACCAGATCCGGCTTTAATTCTGAAACTGATTGTACAGCTTCATTCCAGTCTGCTATTTCTATCCTGCTGAAATCAGATATTGTATTTCCAAGTATTTCTGAGAGAGCAGGAGTTACAAAAGTAATATCATCGTGTTTGAAAAGAGCGGCAAGTCTGCTGCATCTCATCAGGTGACCAGAACCGATATGACTGTCAGCTCTGAGAATAAAAAATATCTTAGACATGATTTAAAACTTTGTACATAACCTCAGCTGTTTCCCAGTCCTCAACTGTATCGATATCTATTACGCATTTGCGTGATAGTACATAGGCCAGAGTTTTTTGTCCGTCCGAGTCCTGTTTTCCTGTTATTACAGATTCATGATTATCCCAGTAGAACTGCCCTGCGTCGTGAAAGGCTTCAGGCAGATCCTGACTGCGTTTTGGCATGTTTTCCGGCCAGATCGGTGTCGGATGCTGATCTTTTATGTAGCAGCTTCTCCATATCGGGAAAGGATAACTGCACATTGTGTATGCATGCTCCATTCCGCTTGATTTCATTTGTTCAAAGCATGATTTGATATCTTCCGATTTGATTAGCGGTACAGTTGCGTAGATAGTGCATACGTAGTCACTTTTTATTCCGATACTGTTAAGAAAGATTGTTTCGCTACTGATTACCTGGAATGTTCCCGTAAAGTCGTCAGCCAGCTCCTTCGGGCGCAGTCTGTATATTTCCGCTCCGAACGACTTGGCTGTATCTGCTATTTTCTGATCATCTGTTGATACTATGATATGTTCAAAAATACCAGATTCCTTTGCTGCTTCTATGGCATAACTAATCATAGGCTTGCCGAGAAACAATTTTATATTTTTGTGAGGAATTCTTTTTGAGCCTCCGCGGGCAGGTATAATAGCTATATTGCTCATGTTCAGTTAATTTCAAAAATTTATGAGATCTGATGATTATGTATCATGATGCCCTATTCCTGCATCGTGATCATTATATTAAAGTCTATGCCGCAGAAAAGTATCTTCTGTATAAAAACGTGAAGGAAGTTTGATGTCCTGCTTAAGCACGTGACTTTTACAACCGATGCTCTGCTGCAAAATAATTGATTCCCCCGTTTTTGATTTGTTTCGGATCCTGTGTGCGCCGCAGGGGATATAAGGCATAATTTTCCTTTAACAGAGATAGACTTCGGTTTTCTCAGTTACGGCAAATAGCCGCGGAACGTGTGAAGTGAACCGTATTGTCGGTCAGCAGAGAAAGCCGCCGAAGCTTGCTGCGGGAACTGGCAGGAATCCCAAGCCTATAGGCAGAGGAGTATGTAAAGATCTGTTTCATGTGGTGCATAGAGTGTGAAGATAACTCCCTCCGGAAAAGAGACTTTCAGGAGTCATGAAGCGCTCCGGCGGTGAACATTTCGACTGTTCTGCTGCGGCGGATACTGCTGCAGAAACAGTATTGACATGAACTCTGATTTTTAAAAAGCTGATGACTGGAAGCGTTTACAGTTTTTTCTGTCATTTCGACGGTCTTTTTGACCTTTTCTCTACCGCTCTGTTTCCTGCGGATTCATCTGATGCTATGTTTATGATTTCACGGCATTTAGGAAAACCTGAACATCCCCAGAATTCATTGCCTGTTTTTGACGATTTTCTTCGAACCATAGCTCTTTGGCATTTAGGGCACTTGGGTACATCACTGGACAGGTTTTCAGAAGCGCTGCGTACCGGTTTGCTCATATTGCATGATACCGGCTGCACTGAAGTCGGCTCCGGAATTTTTGAATAACCGTTCAGTTTAAAAACACCATCCTGAACATATTTCTGTATGATGCTTCTTATCCATTTTTCAATGTTGAGTATGAATTCATTGAGATCTGACTGGCTGTGTGCAATTTTATCCAGTTCCTGCTCCCATGCCGCCGTAAGACCGGCTGATTTTATACCTCCGGGCAGAGACGGTATCACTGTTTTGGCCTTGTCGGTTGAAAGAATGTTTTTTCCTTTTCTCGTGAGATATTTATGATTAATTGCTGATTCAAGGATTGCGGCCCGTGTTGCCGGTGTACCTATTCCCGCGGTTTCCTTCAGTATTTTTTTGAATTTTTCTTCGGTGACGTATTTTGCTATGTGCTCCATAGCCGCCAGCAGAGTTGCTTCTGTGAAATGAGCTGGGGGAGAAGTCATTTTATTGCTGATTTCAGGATTTGCTGCCTGTGCTTTTTCACCTTCCTTTACTGGTGGCAGACTCTGCTGAAGTTCGTCCTTTTGATCACTGCCGCCTTTGTCTCCGTCGTCTTTAAGCAGGTTAAAAGCAATGAGTAGTTTTTTGTATCCTATGTCTATTGCAGTTCTTCCGCCTGCTGTAAATTTCTCGCCGCAGACAGACAGTTCTATAACGGTTTTATCATAGACAGCATCGTCAAGAAACTGAATCACATAAAAGCAGACAACTGCTCTGTAGATGTTCTGCTCCTCCCTGGACAGATTTGCCAGACTGACGGCTTTGGTGGTTGGTATTATGGCGTGGTGGGCTTCAACCTTTGCCGTACAGAAGCATCTTGGTTTCCGGTTTCTGACGGATAGTCCCTCAAGAAACGGCTGCATTGAAGGATCTGATGAACTGACGGCATTTAAAACTGCAGGGACGTCAGCCAGCTGGCTTTCCGGAAGATAACGGGAATCGGTGCGCGGGTAGGTAGTAGCTTGTGAACTTCGTAAAGACTTTGTGCTATGCTGAGAGTCTTCTGAGCTGTATATCCCCAGTGCTTTGATGCATACTGCTGCAGAGATGTCAGATCAAACGGCAGTGGCGGAGCTTCTTTTTGTCTTTTGGTTTCTGCCTTTGTGACTGTACCCGTTTGATTATTGATTCTGTCAGCTGTTTCTAAAGTTTTTTCATAATTTAGGCATCTTCCTGATTCATCTGCATATTCGTCTGGAGTCTGCCATTTGGCTTTAAAGTTTCCTTTTTCTGTACAGGCTGTTATCCATAATTCGTAGTACGGAACAGGCACAAAGTTTTCGATTTCTAGATCCCTGTTAACAACAAGTGTTACTGTCGGGGTTATGACTCTTCCTATCTGAATCGGCTCGCTGAACCCCATCTGGCGTCCCAGGATAGAGAACAGTCTGCTAAGATTCATGCCGACCAGCCAGTCTGCTCTGGATCGGCCGAGTGCGGATTGATAGAGCGGCTCTGTTTCGCTGCCGTTTTTTATAGAACCGAGCGCCCGTCTTATGCTTACATCATCCAGTGCGGTAAGGCATACTCTTTTTATCTGTCCTGTATATCTGAATCTTTCAAGAAGAGATCTTGCAATAGCTTCACCTTCACGGTCGTAGTCAGTTGCTATATATACTGCGGAGGCTTTTTTAACCAGATCTCTGATTATCTTATATTGATCTGACGCGGTTTTCTTAACGTTATAGGCGAATTTGTCCGGTACTATAGGCAAATCGTCAAGATTCCATTTTTTGTACCGCGGATCATATTCGGAAGGCTCCTTTAGCTCCAATAAATGGCCTACGCACCATGTTACTGTATTTTCACCGCCGGACATGCAGCCGTTTCCTTTAGACGTACAGCCAATAATTCTTGCCAGATCTCTTCCCTGACTGGGTTTTTCGCAGATATAAAGATTCATAAGTTTCCTCTTTATCTAATTTTATCAGCATCCGTTTTATTTTTTCTCGCAAAATTATTACCTTTGGTTCCTATTTTTGCGTATGTGATGAATTTGGAGCTAAAACAAGAGTTTCTTCAAGGTATGCATCCGCATTACGTTTTTTTTGAATCAGGATTGAGCCCTTTGCTGATAATTTGATGTTCCGATGATCCGCATGACTGCTTAAGTTTTATAATGTAAGGAGTTTTGATCGCCAGCCGGCGTAAAGTTATAAATTCCCAGGTTTCTGTTTCGCTGTTTAATTGTTTCAGGTTCAGTTCAGTCCGATGAAAAGAAATCAACAAGTTTTGATTATATGTCTTTTAGCTTTTCTTTGTCTGTGCGATATTTGCGCAGCCGAGACAAAAGATGAGCTGAATGAAAAAAAATGCATAGAAAACGCTACTGCCATAGTTGCAGAAAATAGATCGGATGTAGACAGAACAGGAACCTTTTCCACTTGTTTGAAGGCTGCCAGGAGCGATAATCCTCTTGTGTGGTATTTTATTGGATATATGCAGCTAAATTCAATCGGCGCCAAAGCCAATCTTGAGGAAGGAATCGGTTGGCTGAAAAAAGCCGGGGAAAGCGGTCTTGCTTCAGCACAGTCGGAGCTTGCGGAATATTATCTGACCGGCGGCGGTGTTAAGCAGAAAATAGACATGAAAAATGCTATCTACTGGCTGTCTAAACTGGCCACGAATAAAAACTCGCGCGGAAGTGTTGATGCCGCATTCAGACTTTGTTCCATATATCTTTTTGGAACGAATATAGAACCGGATTATGAACGTGCATTCACCTGGTGCAGAATTTCCGGTATTGAGCATCATAATTTTGAAGGATTGACAAATCTTGCGTTGCTTTACATCAATGGATGGGGAGTTCAGAAGAATGTTCCTCTTGCCATGGATTACTACAAGACAGCGGCAAGAAACAATGTGATTGGAGCCCAGCTTTCCTTGGGGAGAGCTTATTCAACCGGACTTGACGTTCCTATTGATTACAATCTTGCATTCGAGTGGATTAGCAAGGCAGCCCAGCAGCAAAGCCCAATCGGCATGTACTATCTGGCACAAATGTATGAATACGGACAGGGTACCGATCAGAATGAAGATAAAGCAAGAGAGTACTATACAAAAGCAGCAAAACTGGGCGAACCCAGAGCCCAGTATGCCCTCGGCCGCATATTTCAGTACTCGGTTAACAGCAATATAGATTACGCTGCCAAGTGGTATCACAAGGCTGCGGCACAAGGGAACACTGATGCAATGATAGCTATCGGTGATCTTTACAGTAAACAGAATCCCGGAGAAATGATGCGGTGGTATCTGACGGCAGCAAATCACGGAAACTCAGATGGTAAACTGAGGTGTATCCCCTTTCTTATAAGCGGGGCAAGGTATGTAAAGCCGAATCCTGTTCTGGCGTTAAGTTTTGCAGAGCAGCTTGCGAGGGAGGGAAACAGCAGCGGAATGTACTGGCTTGGAATGATCTATCTTAAAGGGTACGCCGGGGAAAAGGATCTCAAAGCCGCGTATGAAGCGCTATCAGCGAGTGCCGGTGAGGGAAATGCGGATGCCTCATTTGAACTGGGCAAGGCTTTAATCAGGGGAGAGTTCGGTTTTGCCGATGAACTTAACGGTGTCGGATATCTGCAGGCTGCAGCAGAGAATGGCTGTGTTAATGATGCCTGCATGGAACTGATCAGATACTATATAGGAAAGGAAGATTTTGAATCAGCGTATTTATGGCTTGATAATGCAAAAGACAGTGTGTCTCTGGAAAATGATGAGTACAGCCGTCTGCTGCAGTTTACGGTTAAAAAACTTGCAGAACAGAAAAAATAACGTTCACCATGGTGAGGAACTGTATTGAGAGAATGGGTCTTATGAAAATTGCCGGTTAAGCAATTAATGTATCTGCCGATAAGAAAGTATGATGGGAGTTTCATGTGACAATAACCGCGGTAGTTGAAGCTGGAATCCAATCAAACTTTAGATTGAGGGAGTGTCGACTGACGCTGTTTTTGTTAAAATTACTGCATCACGCATAAATGAGATTGGTGGATGTTTTGACATGATAGGATGTAATTGGTCAGTGAAGTCTAAAGGATTTACCTTGGTTGAACTGGTGGTTACTATTGTTATCCTGGGGGTTCTTGCTGTTTCAGCAGCTCCTAAGTTTCTTGATTTGAAGACTGATGCCGTTATTGTATCCTTGAAAACTCTTCAGGGCGGTTTTAAATCCACCAACAACATGGTGTATGCGAAGGCAATATTCAAGGGCATAAATACGAAGTACACTGAGCATGGTAATGGCGGCTCATGGCAGGAGGACTGTTCGGTGAACAACTGCGTTGAAGTCGGCGGTGTGTGGCTCTATTTCAAACTCGCTTATCTTGATCGTAACTGTGTTGCATTTGCTGTTGATGCTGATATACGGGGCAAGGAGACTAAGTCGATAAAGAACAAAGCAACACAGCAGATGATTATTGTTCCTAACAGAACTATTAAAGGAGGTTCCAACACGGAATGCACCAACAGTGATGTCAGGGGAAAGATCTGTGAGGGTCATGATTTCTGCCAGTGCAGAGATAAAAAAAATATAAGCGGTAATCAGTGGGATGGGGAACGGTTTATACCGAGGGGCTATGGATATAACGGCAATTGCTATCTGAAGTATACTTCCGCAGAGGCTTATACCGGGGGAACCCCTATATACGAACTTGTTACCGACGGCTGCTGACAGTTCGGGTTATTCCGGTCTGATTTTTTGAGTCTGCCGGTTGTGGTGATTTGTTTTTTAATTTTGTCCAATGTGAAAGCTGCATTGGATTTTTTTTGTTGATGGTTAATGCTATGTCTAAATGTCTTTCTCTGCTGCTGAGGTTTGCCGCTGTGTCGTTTGCATTGATTTCAGGCGGTAATGCAATAAGTCTGGATAATAATCATGATAGCAGTGTCAAAATACCTGAAAATTCTCATCTGGTAAATTTTCTGATAACACGCCAGGGGATGGCTATGGAGCCGTACTATATGGTTACCACCACTGATAAGGGAATCTTTTTTAAAATATCAGACAGGGATCCGAGGTTTCTGGATGATTTTGTAATAAGGGAAATACCTGAAATTCCAAGAGAGTCAGTCCCTAATGCCTACGGTGATCGTGTCCTTGATTGTGAAAAGGCAAGTCTGGTAAAAATTGAGGATCTGAAAGTTCTTGAAAAACTGGAACAGATAATCGAAGAAAACGGTGCAGTAAAATGGAACGGCTTCAGCAAACGCCTGGCAATGAGGGGAGTGAGCGATGCCGGTACCAGCTATCGGCTTTTTATGGAATTTTCTGACGGAAGTACAGTTAAGGTTGACGGTTATAATTCCCAGCCTGCAGGTTTTGAAAATATGCTGAAGCAGGTGGCTGATCTGTTCAGTGAGCACAAGGACTACAGCCGTTATGAAATGGTGAATTTCAATGATGCGGAGTGTCTGTTTCTAAATTTCTCCGTTACAGGTGATTTCTTAGGAAAAACATCGTTCAGACTTGAACTGATTTCCGGAAATTTTCCCCGCTGGCTTGTGGAAATTAAAGATCCTGAAGGAAAATATTTTGAAAAGAACTCAGAATTTGTAAATTTCAAAAGAGATATTTCCCCGGCAGCTTTGCCGTTTAAACGTTTTCTCGACATTATGTCCCGTTATCATGCCGAACGCTGGAACGGATATTCGGTAAATGACAGTAAAAACAGTAATTCCGGATATATTTCAATTCACATTTATTTTAGTGACAGAAGAGAGTATTCAGTTAAAGGGAGTATTCCGCCTGATGGTTTTGATGAGTTTTTGGAGAGTTTTGTCAGTGAAATGAAGGCATTCCATGATGAAATCGCGGCGGAAGATGTGAAAGAGAGTTCATCAGGTGTTTCCAAGTGAGTATGGACAAAAGTGTCAGAAAGAGTTCCGGATCCACGGGAATCAGTCTGTCGTAAAAATTCTATCAGTCACAATTTTAGCACCTTCGCTCATTCATGATTGGTTATCACACCTGTCCCTGCCTGCCGGCGGATGACTTTCAACAAAATGTGAAAATACATTGACAATGCGGCAGGCAGTGAGTAGATTTTATTTTCGTGTGTATTTGAAGACACAGCGAAAAATCATTCGTGTCTCCTTTTTTATTATTTTTATTGAAGGTCCTTCAGGGACTCTCTTGTTTTTTGGTTGTTGAAAGTTCTGCTATGATTATTCACTGGAATCCGGATCCTGTTGCTTTAAGTATCGATTTTCTTAATGTTCATATTCACTGGTACGGAATATGTTTTGCTACAGGTTTTTTTCTTGCCTATCTTATAAGTCGAGTTCTTTGCAGAAAAAAAGGTTATCCGGTTGATAAGCTCGATACCCTGCTTCTTGTAATGTTTACAGGTACGGTTCTCGGCGCCCGCATTTGTCATGTTGTATTCTACCAGCCCCAGTATTTTTTAGAGCACCCTGTTGAAATCCTTTATATCTGGCAGGGCGGACTGGCCAGTCACGGCGGAGTTGTAGGAGCGGCGCTGGCATTTGCATGGTTCTGTTATAAAAACAGGGAATTCAGTCCTTTGTGGATGCTTGATCACATGTCTATTGCTTTCGGTGTAGGGGCCGCGTGTATCAGACTTGGCAATTTTATGAATTCAGAAATTGTCGGAATTCCTACCGACGGAACTTATGGCATTGTTTTTGACAGACTGGGCAGTCAGCCGCTTCATCCGGTCATGCTGTATGAATCCTTTTCTTATCTCATGTGCAGTCTGCTTGCACTGATCCTGTACAGATTCAGATTCGGTAACAGGCCGGGGTTTATTTTCGGAACATATATTGCGATGGCATTTACATTAAGAATGCTGCTCGAGGTCGTAAAATCCGGCCAGGCTGAGTATGAAGTTGAGCTTAATAATTATCTGTCCCAGTACGTATCTCTTCCGTTTACGGTTTCTGTAGGGATGCTTTTGAGTATTCCGTTTATCATGATCGGAATCGGATTTATTGTTTATGGTATCAGACATTATGATCCCGACAGCGAGGTCCCTGTTTCTCAGGATGTAAAACAATCCTGACTTTATTCATTAAATCTGTCTGCTTAAATTATGCCGGTGCTGCGGTAGAAATGTTTTGCCGTCTTGAAAATTGTCCAGATTGTGCCGATAATTGTAGTTTGATCCGTGTTTTTAAATCGTTCGATCCAGGGTTTATTTTTTTATGAATAATTCAAGTTCATCGTCATCAAAACTCTTCACCGTGCTTCACTGGAGGAAATTTTTTTCCTCTGATGAAATGCTGATAGCACACCGCTGTTCAGTTGATGATCTGACGGTTGAATATGATGATGAACATTTGAAGATTGTTGCATCAATGCAGGGTAAAGTCTCATCCGAGGGAGTCGAATACAGTACTTCGATAGAGAGATTTCCTAACATGCAGAATATGGATTTCAGTTCATCGAATTTTAAATGTTCCTGTAACCATTCAGAATCATCAAAAAAATTCTGCCCCCATGTGGCAGCCCTTCTCCTTAAGTATGAAAGAGTCAACGGTGTAATTACAATCCGGGAGAATGAAGAGCAGTACAGCGAAAGACTCAAGCAGCAGCAGATTCAGAGAGTTCTCGATAAAATTAACAAGGAAAGAGGTGTAACGTTTGATATCCACTGTATTGCGGAATTTAATATTTTTTCCTCTCATACGTATCCGGACGGAGATGATGTTATCAATTTTCCCCGTCTGATTAAAAAATTTGTCAGCCTTCCAACTACAGAGAACAGGGTCAGAGAGATTCTGAATTACGGAGCAATGGAGCTAGAGAATACAGAGTACATGGTTGATGACAGCAACAGAGTCTGTATTGCATCTGATGTTACCTTTTATGATTTGTTTGAAAAAAAGCATTCATTCAGGATTCTGCTTAATTCAGATTCTGTTGTTTGGGAAAATGAAAATTGTAAGGACCTGGATCCCCAGGTTGCTGTTCCGGTGGAGGTTCCATACCCGAATTTCAGGTGGGTGGATAAGACGTTTGTGAATGAATATCAAATTGCCGCCATTGAACTTCTGTGGCGGTGGTACAGTTCAAACTCCTATTCTGAGATCAAGGCATCTCTTCTCGGTGTCAGGTTTGTCGATAAAATGCAGAGTGCCATTGAAAAGGAAAGATATGACTGGTATGTAAAAAACAGTGAACTGAACTTTCTTTTCAATGACGCACAGGATAATAAGAAAACGAAAGTTTCACTTTTGCCGAAAATTATTCTGAACTGTACTTCCGAAAATGAAAAAATCTCGCTGTTCCTGTCCTTTAATATTCTGACCGACGCAGGTAAAAAAATACCTCTTTATGATCCTATTCAGTTTGTAACTAAATTCGAAAATGAAGGCTGTATGTATTTTCCCAGAAATCAGGTAGTGGACTTTTCCAGGTCTGTTCCTGATGAGAGGACAATGCGCTATATGACACTTATCGGAAGAGTCGGAAACGGTGCTATGGAGTTTATGAAGTATTTAACAGACTTCCATAAGCAGATTTTTACAATTTCCTCTTCCGGAAGAAATTATGAGGATTTTGCAGGATTTTTCGAGCGCATTCTCCTTAATGGCAACAATCTTGATTATTTTTACGATACTGCCGTTAATTCAAACGTTGAATTCAGTACAGATTCCGAGAACTTTGCCAGGGATAAGACCGGAAGTTTCAGAGTCGGCGGTTCGGAGGAACTGGTTCTTGAATTTTCATTGAACAGACAGACGAAAAGAAACGGAAGAAAAACTCTGATGTATGTAGAGTTTTCCGGTTATATGCCTGTCATTTTAAAGGGAGAAGGGGCAAACCGCTATCTTTTAACCAGAAATTCACTGGTTAGAAAAAATGCCGATGAGATAGCAACGCTTGAAAAACTTGTCAATGCGATACCAGCAGTCGGAGATTTTTCTCTGACTTTTTCTGAAACCGGCTCCTATGAATTTTTCTACCATATCTATCCGGCTATTATTGCTGATCCTCTTTTTCATATTTCAACCGACATCAGTTCCGATGATATTGAGAAAATAGCCGGAGTCAACGGACTGTTCACCTTTTTCCTTGATGTTCTTGAGAGAACCCGCAAATCTTTAACCATCAGTCTTAAATGCGAGATAACATACGGTTCATTAAAATATTATCTTGGAGATGAGACAAGAGATGATATATATACAGGCAACAGGACATATGAAAACAGGGTAATCAGGGTTATTGAGGAACAGTGCGGCGGTGTAAAGACAGACGGAGCTATGTGGAAATGGGATTTGGATCCGTCCAAGGATCTTGAGGATTTTCTAACTGTAAAGCTGGAATGTTTTCATGTGTTCGGTCAGGTTAACGGTTCAGCAGAATTCAACCGTCTAAGAACACGCAGGAGGGTTTCTCTGGATTTTGATATAGTAAAATCTCAGAATCTCCTTGATCTAAGGCTTACCTCAAGCAATGTGGATGTCAATGAACTCAATGATATATTTCAAAGCTACAGAGAGAACAAGAAGTGGTACCGTCTTTCAAGCGGTGAGTATGTATCACTGTTTGATGATCCCGGTTTAAATCAGGCCTTTTCCCTTCTTGAGAAACTAGACATTCTTCCGGCTGATGCAATCTTTAACGGAGCAAAGATCCCTGTATTCAGATCCCTGTATCTTGACCGGCTCATAAATGCCCGTGATGAAATCGTTTTTTCTAAGGACAGGGATTTTGATGCCCTGATATCCCGCTTTGCTGATGTAAGAAACGCCGATTACCCGGTGCCGGCAGGTCTTGACGGAATTATGCGTGAATATCAGACATACGGTTTCAAATGGCTTAAGACAATGCTTCATTCCGGTTTCGGTGCCGTTCTCGCCGATGACATGGGACTTGGAAAAACTCTTCAGATGATAAGTCTTATCTGGTCGGAAATCGAAGATCGCAAGAAGAGTGAGGCTGATGGACAGAATAATTTTCTCGCTCTGGTTGTATCCCCCTCATCTCTTGTTTATCAGTGGATACAGGAATTCAACCGTTTCGCACCTGATGTAAGGGTTTTTCCGATGGTGGGAAATGTAGCCTCCAGACAGCGGCTCAGAGACAAAAGTTCGGACACTGATGTATTTGTCATTTCCTATGAACTTCTTGTCAAGGATGTTCCGTTTCTTCGCGAGATGAACTTTAGTCTTGTAGTGCTTGATGAAGCACAGAAGATAAAAAATTACAAATCTCTGACTGCGAAATCCGTAAAGCTTCTCAATTCAGACTACAGGGTTGCAATGACCGGTACACCGATAGAGAACAGACTTGCCGAACTGTGGAGTATTTTTGATTTTATCATGCCGTCATATCTCTATTCCGTGGAGGATTTTACTCATGATTTTGAATATCCTATAGCCATGCTTGAGGATAAGAATGTTGCCGACAATTTAAAAAATATGGTTTCACCGTTTATACTCCGCAGAAGAAAGGCGGATGTTCTCAAGGAACTTCCGGAAAAAATTGAAGACGTGGTTTATGCAGAAATAGACGGTGAACAGCAGAAACTGTATGATGCCCAGGTTCTGAATCTCAAAAGGATTCTGAATTCATCCTCCCAGAAAAATTTTGATACCTTTGTTGTACTTTCCGAACTTTTGAGAATGAGACAGCTTTGCTGTCATCCTTCTCTTGTATATCCTGGATATTCCAAAAACAGTGCAAAGACTGACATATGCATTGAACTTGTTGAATCAGCCATGGAGGCGGGGCACCGTATGCTGATTTTTTCACAGTTCACTTCCATGCTGTCCATTATAGAGAAGGAGCTTAATGACAGGCATATATCCTACTACATCATTACCGGGAGCACCCCTAAGGAAAAGAGAATACAGCTTGTAGAGCAGTTTAACGGTGACTCCACCCCCGTTTTTCTGATTTCTCTGAAGGCCGGAGGAACCGGTCTTAACCTGACCGGAGCCGATACCGTCATTCATTATGATCCGTGGTGGAATCTTGCTGCACAGAATCAGGCAACAGACCGGGCATACCGCATGGGTCAAAAAAGAAATGTTACCGTGTACCGTCTTATTCTGAAGGGAACGATTGAAGAAAAAATAATGAAACTGCAGGAAGGCAAGAAGGATCTGGCTGATTCAATTCTTGAAGGAGAGCAGAAGTCTTTGATGAATATGTCCCGTGAGGAGCTTCTTTCAATTCTGTCATAAATGAAAAAGCCGGCATAAAACCGGCATTTTCAATAATCCTGTTCTGCAGATTAACTGCTTTCTGTCATATCACTTTCCACAGCCGGAGCAAGGAGTTTGTTTACCTTCTTTTCGATGTTGCTTATATCTATTTCGCTAAGACCCAGCTTGTATTTGTCAATGCTGTCGGTGAAACCAGGAACGCCAAGTCTAGCGGCGAAATACGCGTAGAGATATGACTGCTGATGATCCACCGCTATTCCGTCTCCCAGATAGTACATTTCAGCAAGTCTTGCCTGGGCAAGAGGAAATGCGTGATCAGCTGACTCTCTGTACCACTTGAAAGCTTCGGCCTTGTTGCCGCTGCTGTACATGAATGAGCCCAGTTTGTATTTTGCAAAGGATGAACCAAGATTTGCCGCCTGGACATACTTTTCGTACGCCTTGTCGCGGTTAACCTCTGTTCCAAGACCCATTTCGTACATGAACCCGAGCTTTTTGAGAGCCTCCACATTATTGCTGAGTATAGGATTTTCAAGCCACTCAAGAGCCTTGGCGTAGTTTCTTGGAACACCGAAACCGTCAAAGTATGCGCATCCGAGCTCCATTACAGCCGCATCAATTCCGGCATTTGCTGCGATGGTTATATTCTTTATGTATTCGTCAAGATTTCTGCCTGGAAATCTGTTCTGAATATAGGCCTGGGCAAGATTGTAGTTCGCATCGGTCATGCCGTGCTGCGCTGCCTTTTTGAACCATTTTATCGCCTGATAGTAGTTTGCTGCACTGGCGTTTTCCGTGTAGTATATCAGTCCCAGCGCACACTCGGCCTGCGGATTGCCGGCCTTGGCGGCTATGAGATAGTAGTGATAGGCCTTTTTCTGATCCTCCTTTATTCTGTCTCCCGTGGCGTACATGTCGCCAAGCTCAAAGGCAGCTTCAGGATAGTTGTGGTTTGCAGCCTTTGTTATCCACATCAGAGCCTCTGTCGGATCTCTGTTGGTGCCGAAACCGCCCTCAAACATTTTTCCTATCTGGTATTCGGCCTCCGGTATTCCGGCTGACGCCGCCTTGAACATCCAGTTGAAAGATTCGGCAGGGTTGACCATGCAGCCTTTTCCCGTCTTGTACATATCCCCCAGCATGGTCCAGATTCTCGGATCCTCGTTCTCCATGGTGAATTTAAGACATCTTTCGAAAGCTTTTTTATAGTTTCCGTTCTTGTACAACTGTTCACAATCGGAATATGTAATGGTACTTTCGTCTCTCAGACCAATAGATCGTGCAAAGTTGTCAAAAAAACCCATGATAGCCTCCACCTCCATCTGATTTATGATAATCTGCAGAAAAAGCAGGGAAACACTCCCTCACTCTGTTATATTCATTATGAATCAATAGCAAAGAAAAGAATGTTTTTAAGATCATATTCTGATATCTATTTCAATTTTTTGATATTATCTCTCTGGAAACGGTTATCACCGCGGTTCCGTCACGGATCATCAATGGACAAAGAATGTGATCGGGTGGTGTGTGTTTTTTTTATTTTTTAGGAGATTTTAATCCATTATGAAGGGATTTCTTGCTGTTTTTTTGGCAATTATCGTGCTTGCCGGGGGATTCTTGTTCACTTCCTACAATACTCTGATAACCCTGAAGCATTCCGTGCAGGAAAAGGAGGCTGCCATTGATTCCCAGCTCAAGCGCCGGACAGATCTTATTCCTAATCTTGTCGTAACCGTCAAGGGATTTGCAAAGCATGAAAATGAAGTATTCAAATCTGTAACCGATGCAAGGGAGAGAATGATGTCTGCAGGGACCATGTCGGAAAAATCGGTGGCGTCGGCTGAACTGTCAGGCTCTCTTTCAAGGCTTCTGGCCGTTGCGGAAAATTATCCGGAACTGAAATCTGACAAGGTATATGTCGGCCTTATGGACGAGCTTGCCGGTACCGAAAACCGTATAGCATATGCGCGTGACAAGTACAATGCAAGTGTACGGGAACTCAATCAGACAATTGAGAAAATACCATATGTGATGTTTGCCGCTTCAATGAATATTCATCCTGCTGAATATTTTCATGTCGAAGAGAAGGAGAAGAACAGCGTAAAAATAGATCTGGATCTTGACAAGTAGACAGATAAATTTTCAGCCGCAGTTTTGAAACAGACGCCGCTGCTGATGTTTGGTTCCCCCAGTGATTCAATCATCATGAGTGAGGGGCGTCTGTATCCGGCTGAACATCTTTGATGCGAAGGAACAAAATCATGGAAAATGTGCTAGAATTGTGAACTGCTACGTAATTCAATGTACCCTGGATACACATGGAAAAAGTCATCTATAAAGTCATAGGAGCCGTTGCCGTACTGGCAATACTGGGTGTTCTGCTGTACGTATTCATTATTTACATTCTGCCGGTGCTTATTGTCGGCGGAATTCTTTTTTACGTCCTCAGAAAACTGTACAGATATCTGGGAAGGATCAGGCGTTCGACGGATGACTATCTCTCCCTTACTTTTATACCTCTCGGTTATATCACGGCAAAATCATCTTCAGCCAGTGATCTTCAGTATATGTATGTTGACAGCGTGCTTCACGATTTTGATATCAGACCTGACCGCTATCAGAAGGCCCGCGAGTTTATTCTGCAGGGAAGCAGAACGTCAGCTGCAGAGGTAAGGGGAATAATTTCGAAATACCGCCAGTATTGGGAGAATCCTTCAGCAAGAAGAAGGATATTTCTATCTCAGATATCCGTTCTGTTTTATGACAACCTTCTTACGAGAGATGAAATCAGTCTTTTTTTTGAAGTTGCCGACTGGTATGACTATACCAGGGCTGAAGCCCAGGATATCCTCGACAGGATCATAAGTCTAAAGCATTTCACCTATGATCCGGATAGTGACAGTTATTCTCCTTACGGACGGAGAAGCGGCGGGGAATATGAGCAGCAGAACGGGTACAGCGGATACAGCGGGTACGGCGGCACATACAGCAGTCAGAAGGAACTGGAGGATGCGTACAGCGTACTCGGCATTGATTCTTCAACATCCGATAATGATGCCCGCCGTGCCTACAAGAAGCTTATGTCAAGGTATCACCCGGACAAGGCTATAGCGCAGGGGCTGGGTGAAGACGGGGTTAAAAAGTACACGGAACTCAGTCAGAAGATCGGAAAGGCTTGGGAAACAGTACGCAAATATCGTAATCTGAAGTAGTCTCCGGCGCAGGTCTGAATTTAAATTTTCAGTGACGGTTTCACAGGTTTTAGTTGGAAGACGGTGCATACGAGCGGCGGCGGATCAGATTAAAGAGACAGTTTTAACCTGTATGCCTGCGGAAAACTCGGGGCGCCGTTGCACCGGTCCGCAGGTGAATAGAAGCTCAGTTCATGCTGATCTGCACTGTCATATCCGGATCAGAAAATAATTTCAGTTTGAAATCTGTCTGATCGCGCATTTGCGCAGGTGTTTTAAAAATCCCGTACAGACTTGGATCACGCAGTCTGTTTTTTAACTTGGCATCATAGTTGCAGAACAAGTCTCAGAAAGTTGATTCTGAGGTGCTTAAAATGATAACTAGTTTACAGGGCGGAAATTCTATCTTAAGAGAGCTTCAGGCATTGCAGGCCGAGGCTGCGGGTTTGAAAGAGCAGAGTCATAATGTGAATGCTGTACATCACGGTGATTTCGGATCCATGCTGACGGATGCTCTGAATAATGTCAATAATACGATTGTTGATGCGGATAATCTGAGAACCAGATTTGATACTGGGGATGATTCCGTAAGCCTATCCGATGTTATGATAGCTTCCCAGAAGGCTTCCATGGCGTTTGAGGCTACAGTGCAGATCAGAAATAAATGCGTTGAGGCATATAAATCGATAATGCAGATGCAGGTGTAAATTTTAATACAGGGTTGTTTTTATGGCAGAGAATCATGATCTGGTTGCAGCCGATGATTTGGCCGCCAGTGATAGTGTCGAAAGTTTGACGTCCAAACCGTCCATAAGCAAGGATGTGTTCCGTCAAATAATCATCGTTTTATCTCTCGCTATCAGTCTTGTTGTAATCGTCTATGTGTTTTTTCTCAGCAAGGCTCCTGAAATGAGACCTCTTGGACAGTACAGTCCTTCAGATCTTGTCAAGGTTCTTGATGTTCTTGATTCAAACAAGATTGAATACACGGTGGACAATACCAGAAACGGCGGAACTATATACGTTCCCATTGATTCATATCAGGATATCCTTCTGACCCTTAACCGCGAGGGAGTCGATACATCCGGCAGTACCAAAAACGGAAATGAACTCATTCTCAAAGATTCAGGTTTCGGTGTAAGTCAGCGCCTTGAGACTGAGAGACTCAAGCTTAGCCGCGAGCAGCAGCTAGCCTCTCTTATAGAGGAAAATCAGAAAATTTCCAAGGCAACCGTGCTTCTTGCAATACCCAAAGACAATGTGTTCGCCAGGGATAAGAGATCACCTTCTGCTACAGTCATGCTCAATGTAAAGGGAGGAGCGACTCTTACACAGGAGAATGTTGATTCTGTTGTAAATATAGTGGCCTCCGCGGTTCATGATCTTTCTCCTTCCCGGGTTACTGTAACTGATCAGTTTGGCAGGCTCCTGAATTCTGGTTCACAGGATATTTCCGCCATGGCGTCAAGGAAGGAGTTTGAGCTTCAGCAGAGAAAGGAGCAGGAGTACAAGCAGAAAATAGATTCCATTCTCATTCCTGTTCTCGGTATAGGAAAATATACGGCGGAGGTGGACGTTGTCCTGGATCTGACAAAAGAGGAGCATACTGCAAAAACCTATAATCCCGATGCCGCGACTGTGCGTTCGGAGGTTACAAGGGAGGATCTCAACAGCACCGGAGCTCCGGGCGGTGTTCCCGGCTCTTTAAGCAATCAGCCTCCTGCCTCTTCCCAGATACCCGAGGATATCAAGGCGGTTAATAATACCGGCGGTGCCGGCTCTTCCGGTGTATCAGGACATATGAGCCGCGAAGCGACGAGAAATTATGAGATTGACACCGTAATCAGCCACAAGTCTAAAAATTACGGAGGAGTAGCAAAACTTTCCGTATCTGTAGGCATAGACTATGTTGCCAAGGATGGGGGAGAGAAGGTTCCTCTCAGTGACACAGAACTCCATAAAATACGCAAACTTCTGGAAGGCGGACTCGGTATTGATGTTACAAGAGGAGACAACATCGAGGTAGTAAGTGTTCCGTTCAATGAGGTTGTGATCCCGCAGGCCGAGGATACGGTCAAGGTATATGAGCAGGACTGGTTCTGGCGCATTCTCAAGATTGTTGCATCCGTGATTCTGGCTGTAGTCATTATAATGATGGTTATAAGACCTATGGTGATGAAACTTCTGAGCAGCCAGGACAAGAGTGCAGAGGATTCGGCTGTGGATCTGGATGATTCGCTTGCACTTGAGGGAGATGACGATCTTCATCTTATTGCCCAGTCTGTCGAGCATGGAGATTCTATTTACGATGTCAAAAACGGTCAGGTTGTGCTGCCGGATATTCACAAGGATGAGGATGTTCTCAGGGCTGTGCGCGCCCTGGTGGCAAATGAACCAAATCTTACAGCAAAGGTTGTCAAGGATTGGCTTGAATCGGAGGTTAAGTAATGGCTGATACAGAACTTACGGAAGAGCAGAAAAGACTTCTTGAGTCCATGACCGGTTATGAAAAGGCTGCCGTTCTTATGCTCAGCCTCAATGAAGAGGATGCCGCCAAGGTATTCCGCCATCTTGAGCCGAAGGAGGTTCAGAAGCTTGGCATGACAATGGCCCAGATATCCGATTTTTCGCATGAAAGGGTCAATGCCGTACACCGCTGTTTTATCAATGATATTCAGAAACATTCAAGCATCGGTCTGGATGCCTCGGGCTTCATCAAGGATGTTCTGGTTCAGGCGCTCGGAGAGGATAAGGCGAGCAACCTGGTTGAGCAGATTATCATGGGATCCGGAGCTCACGGTCTTGATTCTCTCAAGTGGATGGATGCGCGTCAGGTTGCAAGTATTATTCAGAATGAGCATCCGCAGATTCAGACCATAGTGCTGTCATATCTTGAACCTGAACAGTCTGCCGAGATACTCAGTCAGTTTCCTGAGCCTGTAAGACTGGATCTTATAATGAGAATTGCAGATCTTGAGGAGGTTCAGCCGGCGGCGCTGCAGGAATTAAATGAAATTATGGAAAAACAGTTTGCCGGTTCCGCCGGAGCCCAGGCTGCAAAAATGGGCGGTCTGAAGGCTGCCGCTTCCATAATGAACTATCTGGATACGAATATTGAAGGTCCTCTTATGGATGCCATCCGTGATACTGACGAGGAAATATCACAGCAGATTCAGGATCTTATGTTTGTATTTGAAAATCTTATTGATGTTGATGATCGCGGTGTGCAGACTCTGCTTCGCGACGTTAACCCTGAGCTGCTTCGCAAGGCGCTTAAAGGCTGTGAGGATGCTCTCAAGGAGAAATTCTTCAAGAATATGTCCAAGCGTTCCGCCGAGATGCTCAAGGATGATTTGCAGGCCATGGGACCTATCCGTATCAGCGATGTGGAGGCCGCACAGAAGGAAATTCTGACTATTGCCAGAAGACTTGCCGATACCGGTGAGATTATGCTGTCAGCAGGCAATGATAATTATGTGTAGCAGGAAATCAGATCTGATCAGATTTAAAAGAACCGATAAATATTCGTTGCAGGCAGTATCTTAAACTAAAATCCGGATAGTAGATGAACATAGGCGAGAGATCTAGTAAAACAAAGGAGCAGGAGGCGGCCAGAAAGCGTGCTCTGGATTCAGTCTCAACAATGGACAGCCGTTTTGAAGAGCATCAGAAACGCGGCAATGCAAGAATGGCTAATTTAAGTGATCTCAGTTCTTTCAGTCCTAAAAATGAAGACGAATCGTCCAAAAAAGTTCTAAATCCTGTTATAAGAAACCCATCCGTTGAAATCGATGATTCCTGGGATGTTGACGCTGCCTACCGGGAGACAAATGCTCTGGGAATTCCGAAAAAAATGCCTCCTTCTGCCGCACTCAAGCGCGAGTGGCCTCCGAGAGATGAAGCTGCGGAAGCTTCCTCTTTAGGTGCTTCTGAAGAAAATCAGCTTGCCTCCGCCTCGGATTATTCCTCCTCTGATGTACCAACCAATGCACTCGGACTTCCGGTTGACTGGGCTGAAAAGAGATCCGGCATTCCTCAGGATCAGGCGGAAACACTTCGTTTT
Organism: Succinivibrionaceae bacterium; assembly: GCA_016284235.1. Lineage (GTDB taxonomy): Bacteria > Pseudomonadota > Gammaproteobacteria > Enterobacterales > Succinivibrionaceae > UBA2804. The sequence continues at coordinate 16,741 of JAEEOK010000091.1, read as the reverse complement.
CACAGCCGTCCCTTATCCGAGGATGTTCCCACAAATGCTCTTGGAATTCCGGTAGACTGGTTTGAAAGACGGCTTGCCGAGGAGGAGGCGAAGAAAAGGGAGAATGAGGAAGCACCGCATATAACCCAGGAGGAAATTGAACAGATAAAGAAAAATGCTCATGATGAGGGGTATAAGGCCGGATATGACGAAGGAAGCCAAAAAGGCTATGACGACGGAATGAAAACCGGTATAGCCCAGGGGCAGAGTCAGGGCTACAAGGAGGGTTACGCTGACGGTCAGGAAAAAATAGAGGCCGAAATGGCGGACAGCGTTGCATTTTTCAGTCAGTCCGCAGAAAAACTGGCAAAACCGCTTGATCTTCTTGATGAGAAGATAGCTTCATCTCTGGTTGAGCTGAGTATAAGACTTACCCGTCAGCTTATTCCCGAACTTGCTAAAAACTCCACGCAGTTTGTGACTAATGCTGTAAGACAGGCTGTGGAGCAGCTTCCTGTTTTCAGCGAGGGTGTGGAGATTACTCTGAGTGAGCATGATGCCGATATTGTCAGAAAGCATTTTTCTGAAGAATTCAGGACCGAAAAGGGATGGAGGATAGTGGTGAACAAGGAGCAGAGTGACGGTGATATTCATGTTACATCCAGAGATTCAACTATTTCCATGACTATGCAGGGGCAGATAGACAGTCTTATAAGGGAATTTATAAGAGCCAATTTTACCTGATCAGTGAGGAATGTTCGTGTTTCCTGTTGCATTTTAAAATTTACAGATGTGCTGTTTCGATACTGATTATGTTTTTCGTATGCAAACTTTTTAGGTAAAGCCGGATAATTATTTTTGCCGATGTGTTAAAATCATGCGGAATGGTGTGCAGGCGGTTCAGATGCCGGTCTGTCATTGTATGTTTTTTAGTCGTGTGAAACTACGGGCGGCTTTTTGTAATATTGAAGGTAGCATAAATATGGTTGATTTAGAAAAAAATCAGAATTCAGAGAATCCTGTTCAGATGAGCAATAATTCAGTGCAGCAGAATCCTGCGGGAATGCAGCCAAACTACGGAGGCAATGTTCAGCAACCTCTGCTTCTTTCACCGGAGGGCAGCAGTCTCAAGACATGGATGATCGTTGGTCTTGTGCTGGCGGTTTTGAACTCATTCGCGAATTTTATTCCTGCGGTAGGACTGTTCACGGGTATAGCGGAGATTGCGTGTGTTCTGATTGGTATGTCGAAGGCTAACAATTACTTCAATATGCACCGAGAATTTGGAAACCGTTCGTTTTCTGCGTTGATGGTGAACTACATTCTTTCACAGGTTCTTATATTTGTTTATATTTTGGTTGTTATTGTCGGTGCGGTGACTGCCGGTGCCGCTGCTAATGGTCAGGTTTCTGATCAGGCTGCAGTGGGTTTCCTCGGGGTTGCAAGTATCGGTCTCGTAGCGGTGCTGTTATATGCATTAGCTGTCAGAATTTGGGCGCTTGTGGTATGGATTAAAACCATTTCACTGGTCAGATAATACGATTATTAAGTTTTTCTGATAGAAGAGTCCGAAAATCTGAATGAGTGCAATACAGGTTTTCGGACTTTTTGTTTTTATCAGTTTAATTTCGTTTCGGAATTTTATCTTTCAGGCTGGGCTATATGGATTTCTGCGAATATCTTGATGGTTTGAAAACTGATGTTCACTCGGTTATTCCCATGGTGGCAGGACGTCTGACCAGGGTGGTGGGACTTACTCTTGAAGCTGTCGGATGCAGAGCTGCGGTGGGATCACTGTGCAGAGTTGAATCCGTTACAGGTTCTCTTGATGCCGAGGTCATCGGTTTTGCAGGTGACAAGCTCTATCTGATGCCGTCTGAACAGATGACAGGTGTTATTCCGGGGGCTCGCGTTATTCCGCTAGGGGAGGTTACTCAGATCCCTCTGGGGCCGCATCTTCTCGGCCGGGTCATAGACGGTATCGGAACTCCGCTTGACGGTCTTGGAGAAATTATTACACCGTCAGGACTTTCATATATTCCAAAGCGTCTCAACCCTCTGGCAAGAAGGAAAATAACGGAGTATCTTGATGTCGGAGTAAAGGCTATCAACGGCATAATAACCGTGGGAAAGGGTCAGCGTATGGGACTTTTTGCCGGTTCCGGTGTAGGCAAGTCTGTTCTGCTCGGTATGATGACCAGAGGCAGTGTGGCGGATGTTACGGTAGTTGGTCTTATCGGCGAGCGCGGCAGAGAGGTCAAGGAATTCATAGAGGATATTCTCGGTCCCGAGGGCAGAGCAAGATCTGTGGTTATTGCCGCACCTGCTGATGCCTCTCCTCTCATGCGTCTTAAGGGATGTGAAACTGCACTTACCGTGGCTGAATATTTCAGGGATCAGGGCAAGGATGTTCTTCTTCTCATGGATTCTCTGACCCGTTATGCCCAGGCGCAGAGAGAAATAGCCCTGGCCATAGGTGAACCGCCGGCTACAAAGGGGTATCCTCCTTCTGTATTTGCAAAACTTCCGGCTCTGGTTGAGCGGGCAGGAAACGGAGGAGGATCCCAGGGATCCATCACTGCATTCTTTACTGTTCTGACTGAAGGAGATGATCTTCAGGATCCTATAGCAGATTCCGCCCGTGCCATACTTGACGGTCACATTGTTCTAAACCGTGCGCTTGCCGATGGCGGCCACTATCCGGCCATAGACATAAGAAAATCCATAAGTCGTGTTATGCCGATGATCACATCCGAAGAACATATTATGATGGCAAGAACTATGAGACAGTGCTGTGATCTTTACGAGCAGAACAAGGATCTGATTACTATAGGAGCGTATCAGCAGGGGGCAGATCCGCGGCTTGACACGGCTATTGCCATAAAACCGTATCTTGACGGATTTCTTCAGCAGAAGATGAAGGAGGTTGTACCTTTTGAGCAGTGTATGACACATCTGCAGCAGCTTGCGAAAAGGTATATAGAGCTGTCCAAGGGACGGCGCTAGGAGGTAAGAAATGAGCAGAGCCATAAGTCTGCTGCTTGATTCGGTAAAGCAGCAGGAGGAGAATGCAAGACTCCGATATCAGAAGGCTGTTTCTGATATGAATATCTGTCAGAAGAATCTTGATGCCATCAATGATTACCGGGAGGTTTACTCATCTGAACTGAATGAAGCCGGCAAAAGTGTTATGCAGACATCGACTCTTACTCAATATAACGGGTTTATCAACCGTCTTGATCAGGCTTCTGCTGATCAGGCAAAAAATCTTAAACAGGCTGAGGGGCTTGTTCAAAGGTGCAGGGATGAATATCAGCTTCTGCAGACCAAAAGAAAGGGACTAGAAAAGCTTCTGGAGAAGGAGGCTCTTGAGAAGCAGATTGCAGCAGCCAAGGCGGAGCAGAAGATGATGGATGAAGCAGCGCTTCACTCTCATCTTAGAAGAACGGGTGAAGGATTCTAGTTCAGAATGCATCCCGGCCTTCATGGTTCTGTTAAAGAAATCATGTTAACAGTGACTACTCCCTGCCGGTTTGAGTTAAGAGCAAAACTTTCTTTAATTTTAGCACTCTCTTTCAGGTGCAGTCTTTTTATTCGGAACCCCTCTGCTGAAATCAGAAATGAATCACACAAAGATATCTGATGTTTTTTGTACAATTGTCCGTCAATTTTAAATAAATGAGGTGAGCACCGGGTTGATGTCCGGTTTCTGTTATGAGTATTTCTGACAGAAAATACTCTGTTCTGACGGATTTTATATTAACCGGATGCCGGTTTAAAAGCTCTTTCGGGGTTGTCTGCAGACTGTCTTATACGGCATTGCAGGTTGCGTGTATTGTTTTCGGGATTTTTATGAAAAAGCTGTTGCCTTTGATAATGTTGACCGCCGGCTCTTCTGTTATGGCGGATGCCGGTTATCTGTACAACTCAGCTGATGGAAGCTGCATGAGTCGACCTTATTCATGTGAAGCTGTTCCCGGTATTGCCGAGGAAGAAGCTTTCAACGCTGTCGGTGCGATTAATGGCAGTATTGACGGCGGATCTCATAATCTCATCCGCGGAGCAAACGATGTGAAAGTCAACGGAGAGTCCTGCTACACAATTCTTGCCGGGGAATCGTTGAAGGACGGTTTTGAACTTGCCACCACCTATGCTGTCGGTATGCATTCGGGAACTGTCTACCGTTATGATATTGTGAGCAAAAACTACCATCCAGTGAGACTGATCGGAACAACTGTGGTTGATGATGCCGCTTTTAACATGATCCCGCTGGATCCGGAAACCAGATTTCTGACAACTTCAGAGGGAAAGATACCGTTTCTTTTAAAGCTTGATGCAACGTCTATCATTATAGAGGCCTCTGACAAGCACTGGTCTCAGAAGTTTTCTGTTCCTGTTGTCAAGGCTGATTTCTGGCAGATTTTTGCCTACGGGAAAATCTTTATTGCCTTCAGCGTGATTCAGTCGGATTTCAAGGAGGATTCAACAGTACTGGAACTGACTCCCCAGGGATTCAAGAATGCTGGTTTCTTCTCCGGAACAATTAAAGGAGGATCGGAGGACAAAATCAGATTCAGCCGCAAGATTGCCATGGGAAATACCATTTGGGAAGGCAGCAGTGTTGCTGAAATGACGGAAGGAATTTTTCAGGAGTCGGCCTTTTTCTGCGATTTTACCGATCTCTATCATGAAAACAGTCAGTTGAAACTGAACCGTGATTTGAGACTGAAGAAGGTTGATATTGATGACTCGAAGTTTGTAATAAACGGATATCTTGATGAAAAGGCGGGGAGTTCATTTATTTTTGAGAGATTCTATCCGGCGCCTGACTCTTCCCTGATAGAGAATGTTTCTTCTGTCTATTATACAATTCAGGATGGTTCGGTGATTTTAAAATCTGCTCAGACAGGGGATTTGGCTGTTCTTGATCATTCGGTTACGATAAATCAGGATGAAGGACCGGTGTCAGTGCTTGAAGGTCTGAGTTTTGATGAATTGTTTACCATTGAGTAGTTCAGAATCGGATGATCCTACGGTTCCTTCACAGGGATCATCATTTTAAATGCGGGGACGGCGGGATTGCCCGCTTTTTTTATTGTTTTTTGTATAACTGGTTTAATTTTTGCATATTTTCCGAAGGGTTGGAATACTTTTGCCAGGAGTTTTTATGCAGCTTTCGGAAAATTATCAGCAGATTCGTAACTTTGCGGACGGAGTCTCTGCCAAAAAAGATTCATTGGCGACGGAGACATCGGCAGTGTTTGACAATATTCTGGATAAAATAATGTCAGCAGTGCGGCAAACTGATGCCACCGATGCTGCCAGAGTTAATGATTCAGTAAATAAGATTTGTGTCAAACGCCGAAGTGAAACCGGCGACTCCAAATCAGCTGTGCAGAAAAGAGATAGAAATCCTGCTGAAGAAAATAAAGCATCTCCTGTAGGAAGCGAGGGATCAGTCAGCAGCCGCAGCGGCAGGGTGCGACATGGAGCCGAAGGAGCAGTTGCTGCTGACAAAAGAAAAATATCAGCGGCAGTGACGGAGAAAGCTTCAGATCTAAAAGATCAAAGGTATGAAACCAGCGCAGACGGCTGCAGAGCTGAAAAGGCTGACAATTCCGGTGTTTCTAAAAGAACTGATGCCGGAGCTTGCGGCAGCATGGATGAAGGTTTAGAGTCATCACTGAATAAAGATGAACTGTCAACCGGTTCCCGGGAAAATCCTGACAGTCTGAATTTATCAGAGTTTTCAGAATCAGCCGGTGTTTCAGAAAGCCGGATCCGCTGCAGCTCCGGCAGTGAACAGCATTCTGACGGTTCTGTCGAAGCGCCGGCTCCGGATAATCAAATCTCCGTTTCAGACGGCGGGGAAAGTAATCTCTCTTCTGATTTAGATCCTGAATATATCCAGGTACAGCCTGCCGGTTCTCTCAGTGCGGATGACGGTGTTCGTTCGTCTGACAGTGAGTCCGTTCCGCCGGAGGAGCCAAAATCCGGTATTGCGGGCGGAAATGCCGGGTATGCTTCAGCGGAGCATAACCTTGTCAGAGCAAATTATCCTGATGGAATGTATTCAAATGAAAATTCTGCTGAATCTGATGTAAGCAGTGCTGTTCGTGTTCAGTCATCAGAAGCTTCAGTGGAAATTGCTGAGAATGTAAAAAACAGTTATTTGAAAAATACCGGCGTTCAGAGCACTGATGCCGGAATTCAGACCGGAAAAGAAATTTCAGAATCACCATCCGCCGGAATTCAGACCGGAAAGGATATTTCAGAATCGGTACCTGCCGGAATTCGGACCGGAAAAGAAATTTCAGAATCAGCATCCGCCGGAATTCAGACCGGAAATGAATTTTCAGGATCCGTACCTGCCGGAATTGAAACAGGTGAAGTTAACAGCAGTAATTCTGAAGTCTTTGTGAAGAATGAATCCTATGCGCAGAGCCGGACATCTGCCGGTGTGGAGGTTGAAAATCTTACTGCCGGCCGTGAAGAACCGGTCGGTCCGGCTGTACTGCAGGATGATGCCGTCCGGCGTGCTGTTCGGACAGACAAATCAGAAGATCTCAGAATTTCAGAATCTGTGCGCAGCGTACGGACTGAAAATATTCAGGATTCTCATACAGACGGGAGAGCCCCCGGTGCACAATCTGTGCGGATTGCAGATGCTGAGGAAAGTGAAATATTCGTAGCTCCCGAACAGGATGATCGCAGTGTTTCAAACCGTATTTACAGGGCAGAAAATGTCCGTGAGACAGTTTTGCAGCACGTCAGTCGTGTCCGGACTGCCGGTTTTCGTTCAGACCATGCAAGTTCCCCGGACATAAAAAATGATCTGCGCATTTCTGCTGCCGATATCAGTGCTGCACCGGTGCCGGATGAGTCTGGAGATGGTGAAGGTTTTGATTTTGATGCTCACGTTTCTGGAGTGAACAGCGGACTGGTTTCAGCCTCAGCGAATCCGGATCGGAAGCTGAAAACAGAATACAGCTTTGTGCGTTTTCAGAACCGTCTGGATAATCTGAATGCAGGATCAGATCAGGCAGAAGATCCGGAGTGGAACTATTATGCACAGGATGAAGTGCCGCTGGAGCGGGCAGCTGAAAATGAAGAGCTGATGGATATATTAAGAACTTCAAGAGGTGTATCAGCCAGGGTGTCTTCAAATGTTTCCGTGCAGATGTCGGCCAATCAGGTTAATACAGCAGTCAATGCTGTGCAGGGATCTGGCAGTCAGGCGGATGATTCTCTTTCTGAACATATTCGTATCGGAGCAGATACATCAGTAACCTTTAGCGAGACGCTCCATGCCATGGCTCAGAGCAGAGCTGAATATGCCGCTTCTTCAGTACGGGAGGAAACCGCGGATTTTTCTAAGTCCGGTGAGCAGAGCGACTATATCGGAACTGAACTTTCGACCTCAGGTGTTGTCCGGCAGACCGCCGCGTCGGATTTCAGTTCATCCGCCGGTGAGCATGGCGGCGCTGATCGCGGAGCAGAGCAGATTTATCAGCTTCATTCGGTGTCGGGGATCCGTTCCGGGCATCACCAGAAGGAAAGCGGCGACGTTGTTCAGCAGCTGCAGAAGACGGTTCATCTTTCCAGAAATTATGAGGAAAATGCCCGGCAGGTTGCAGAAAAACTGAATATTATGCTTTCCAGAAATGTAAGGGAGGCGGAAATTAATCTTGATCCGACAGGTCTTGGTAAAATGAAGATTACAGTCAATATGAGCGATGATGCGATTGCAAGAGTCAGCATGATTGTTCAGCAGAGTGAAACCAGGGAGCTGGTAAGCGACTCTCTTTCACGTCTTCGTTTTCTCCTGGGTCAGCAGGGCATATCCCTTGGTGAAAGTTCTGTGGAACAGCAGAATTCATGGGGGGGCAGATCGCAAAATGAGGGTTCGTCCGCAACAAAGGAGTTTACATCTGATAAAATATCCGGAGGTGATGCCGACGATGCAGATTTTACCGCCGGCGGTGTCCGCATGGTTGAAGTTTCTGATCGTGAGGTTGATTATTACGCCTAGGGATTAAGTTTATGGCTGAAAATGAAAAGGAAAACGCAGAATTAAAGCTTGATGCTAAAGGCGGGAAGGCAGGAAAGAAAAAACTTATAATCCTGATTGCCGTTGTTCTCCTTGCTGTTGCCGGAGCCGCGGGATTTTTTCTTCTCAAGGGCGGATCTGAGCCGGAAGCCGAGGAGGAGACCGTTGTCAAGGATGTATATTTTTACATTCCCGTTAAGGAGCCTTTTCTTTTTACCGCCTATGCAAGACCTAAGGGACATCTGGTGCAGATTAAACTTGTTATTGAGGTTAAGGGTGAAAAGAACAGGGATCTTGCAACTCATCATCTGCCTGCAATAAAGAGTGCTGTGACAAAGTATGTTTCCGATGTTCAGTTTGCCAGTATTGTGGACAGCAGGGGCAAGGAAAAGTTCAAGAGCGGCATTCTCAAAGCCATTCAGGGCAAAATGAACTCTCTTGAGCGGGAGCCGGTTGTTGAATCCGTGCTTTATGACGGATTTGTAATTCAGTAAATTTTAAGGTAGCTGCTGTGACCGATATTCTAACGCAGGATGAAATTGACGCTCTTTTGCGCGGTAGCGATGAAGATGAGCTGCCCAAGGAGGAACAGCCCCAGGAACAGGATGGCATAGTCTCCTTTGATTTTTCCTCACAGGATCGTATTGTCCGCGGACGAATGCCGACTCTGGAGCTGGTGAATGAAAGATTTGCCAGGCATCTGAGGATCAGTCTTTTCAATATGATGCGCCGTACCGCTGAAGTCTCCATCAACGGTGTAAAGATGATCAAATTCAGTGAGTATGTACACTCTCTGTTTGTTCCGACCAGTCTCAACATGGTCAGATTCAAGCCTCTCAAGGGTACTGCTTTGATAACTCTCGAGGCACAGCTTGTATTCATACTTGTGGAAAATTTTTTCGGAGGTGAGGGAAAGCGTCATACCAAGATTGAGGGACGTGAATTCACTCCTACTGAAAGACGTATTATACAGATGCTCCTTCGCATCATTTTTGAAGATTATACAGAGTCATGGCAGCCTGTAATGTCGGTTGAATTTGAATATATGGATTCTGAAGTCAACCCGGCTATGGCCAATATTGTAAGTCCTACCGAGGTTATTGTTATAAATTCATTTCATATTGAACTTGACGGCGGAGGCGGTGACTTCCATGTAGCCATGCCCTATTCCATGCTTGAGCCTATCAGGGAACTGCTTGATGCCGGCGTGCAGAGTGACAAGGGCGATACTGATATGCGCTGGTCAAAGGCTCTGAGGGATGAAATTCTTGACGTCAATGTGGAGCTGTCAGCCAGACTGCTTGAGACTACACTTACATTGAGAGAAATACAGAATATGAAGGAGGGAGATATCATACCGGTTGAACTGCCCGAATCTCTGCTTGTGTTTATCGAGGATCTTCCTTCATTTCACGCAAAACTCGGACGCGTGAAGGATATGGTTGCACTTAAAATTACCGAGAAACTGAAAAGACCTGAATCAATCAAGAATGAGATTGCTGAACTGACAGGTGCCAGAAACGAACTTATTTTTGATGATGAAATTGATGAGGAATCTGAAGACGGAGAGTCTAAATGAGTACAGATGATGATGACATAATGGCCCAGTGGGCCGCCGCCCTTGGAGAACAGGATTCCGCTGAAAAGGAGAAAGAGCAGAGCAGCGATGAGCCTGCCGCGTCGTCCGCGGATGAAAAATCAAGGGTGATTGACGGCGGAACAGTTTCCGCAGAAAAGGTGCCGCTTGAGGATTTCGGTGAAACCACTCCAATTTCAAAGGAGGAGAAGCGCCGCCTTGACGCCATACTGGACATACCTGTGGTTATTTCCATGGAGGTGGGAAGATCACAGATCCCGATACGAAATCTTCTTCAGCTCAATCAGGGATCAGTTATCGAACTGGAGCGCGTTGCCGGAGAGCCGCTTGATGTGCTTGTCAACGGAACCCTTATTGCTCATGGTGAAGTTGTCGTTGTAAATGATAAATTCGGTATCAGACTTACTGACGTAATAAGTCAGACCGAGCGTATAAAGAAGTTGAAATAATGCTTAGATTTTTATCATTATGGGTTCTTGCTGCCGCACCCGCATTCTGCTTTGAACAGGAAACTACCGCTTCCGGTGTCCCTGCCGTTTCGGTCGGCATCGGCCAGTGGCTGCTCAGCTGTCTTGCTGTGATAGGACTCATGTTTGCCATGGTGTGGTTTCTTAAGAAGGCAAGAATTGTTCCCGGAGGTCGCAACGGTGTAATGCAGGTGATTTCTGCCATGTCGATCAGCAATCATGAAAGAATAATGGTCGTCAGAACCGCAGAGCGGTATTTTCTGATAGGCGTGACATCTCAGAATATCTCCTGTCTTGCTGAACTTTCTGCCGAGGATATTGAAAAATACACTTCACCTCCTGCGTCATCCGATCACGGCGGGTTTGCGTCTAAATTTGCCGATGCCCTGAAAGGAAAAATATCGCAGGGCGCGAAGGATGAGCATGAAAGCGGTTTTAAAGATGAGAAGGGCGGGAATTATGAAAAGGACTAGTCTGATATCAATCCTGCTTATTCTGATAATATCAGTTATGCCGTGTTCGGCCGCTGATTTCAGTCTTCCTGCTGTAACTGTTGGTACGAATTCATCGGGTGAGCAGGAATACAGTCTTTCCATGCAGGTTCTGCTGTTTCTGACTGCTCTGACTGTTCTGCCGTCGCTGGTTATGATGATGACTTCATTTACCCGCTTTATTATCGTAATGTCTATTCTGCGCCAGGCCATCGGATTGCAGTCAGCTCCGTCCAATCAGATTCTTGTCGGTATGAGTCTGTTTATGACTATGTTCGTCATGTCTCCGGTTTTTAATCAGATTTATGACACAGCCATTGTACCGTATAATGAAGATCAGATAAGCGGCAGACAGGCTTTTGAACTTGCACAGAAGCCTCTTAAGACTTTCATGCTGTCTCAGACCAGGGTGAAGGATCTTAACAGTTTTATGGAGTATTCAGGAGAAAAGGCTGATAAGCCTGAAGATCTGTCCATGAAGGTAATTATTCCCGCGTTTATGGTCAGCGAGCTGAAGACTGCATTCCAGATAGGCTTTATGATCTTTCTTCCGTTTCTGGTTATAGATCTGGTGGTTGCAAGTATTCTCATGGCAATGGGTATGATGATGCTCTCGCCTGTTCTGATTGCTCTACCATTCAAACTGATGCTCTTTGTTCTTGTGGACGGGTGGTCAATGATTATAGGAACGCTGATTTCGAGTTTCGGAATCGGGACGGGAGGAGGATAATTAATGGATCCCTCCGGTTTTATTGATATTCTCAGAGATACGTTCGGACTTGTTGCTGTTCTTGTATCGGCAGCTATTATTCCAAGTCTTCTGGTGGGTCTGTGCGTGGCTGTTTTTCAGGCGACTACATCCATTAACGAGCAGACCCTCAGTTTTCTGCCACGTCTTCTGATCACACTTGTTGCGATTGCTCTCGGTACAAACTGGGGTATTCAGAAAATATCCAGTTTTTTTTATATGATCATCGAGCAGATACCGGGAGTAATTAATTAGTGAACGGTCTGGAAAATATGATTATGGCCTACGTAGCTTCGTATATGTGGCCGTTTATCAGAACTGCATCCATGATCGGAACTATGTTTATTCTTGGATCCGCACTGCTTTCTCCGCAAATCCGGCTGGTTGTCTGTATTGCGGTGGCCTGGGCCATAGCCCCCCTTATTCCGTCGGCAGATCCTCATATTGATATGTTCAGTGTCAGCGGTATCATGATCACCGTGAATCAGATCCTGATAGGAATAACCATAGGATACTGCACAGAACTGATTTCCCAGTGCTTTGTCATGGCCGGACAGGTTGTTGCCATGCAGACAGGTCTCGGTTTCGCATCGGTTGTAGATCCTGTAAACGGAGCGCAGACTCCCGTGGTGGGTCAGTTTTTTACCATGCTCTGCGGTCTTGTGTTTTTTGGAATTGACGGGCATCTGGTGTTTATTGATCTTCTCAGAAAAAGTTTTTATACCCTGCCGGTGGGGCTTGAATTCATTACCCAGGATACATGGAGAAATCTGTTCAGCTTTCTTGGAGTGATGTTTCAGACGGCTGTGAATTTTTCCATAGCTTCGATATGCACAATGCTTATTATTAACTTCACGTTCGGTGTAATGACCAGGGCTGCCCCGCAGCTTAATATTTTCAGCATGGGTTTTGCCGTCTCTCTTATTCTGGGCATTTTTGTTCTCTGGGTTACGGTGTCTCATTTCATGTCATTCTTCATCTACCAGTTTGATCGCACTGTGGATCTGATATGCTCTGCGGTAGGATATGAATGTCGCGGAGGATTGTAGACTATGGCGGAAAACAGCGACGGTCAGGAAAAGACAGAACAACCCACCGGTAAACGAATAGAGGATTCCCGAAAAAAGGGTCAGATTCCAAGATCAAGGGAAATGGGTACCCTTTCTGTTCTTCTGAGCGGAGTCATAGGTTTGTGGGTTTTTTCCCCGATCTTTTCAGACTCTTTCAATAAGATATTCAAGATGGGGTTTTCTGTTGAAAGGAGCATGATTTACGATCCCTCCTATATGATGAAAACCTTTATGTCGTCTATTTTTGTTGTGTCGCTTCCGGTTTTTCTTCTCGCATTTTTCGTATTTTTCTTTGCCTTCATCGGCAACATCATTCTGGGCGGATTTAATTTCAGTATCGAGGCAGCCACACCGAAGTTTAATAAAATCAATCCGCTCAACGGCATCAAGCGTATATTCGGCGTTCAAAGCGTGATTGAACTTATTAAGTCAATTCTGAAGGTTGCTTTTATCGGAACCCTTGCGTATGTTTTCATCAAGGCGTCCTTTTCTGCCATTGTTACGCTTCCTTCGTATCAGATGCCTGATGTAATCAGAGAAACCATGTACATCATGCTGAAGGTGGCCATAGGAATAATTATGGCAATGGTTCCAATCGCGGCTCTGGATATGTGGTTTCAGAAGTGGCACAACCTTGAACAGCTGAAAATGACGAAGCAGGAAATCAAGGATGAAATGAAGGATACTGAAGGAAAGCCTGAGGTAAAATCCCGTATCAGAAGAATTCAGTATGAGATGGCTACCAGACGTATGATGCAGGAGGTGCCAAAGGCTGACGTGGTTGTAACCAATCCGACGCATTATGCCGTTGCACTCAAGTATGATCAGACAAAGGCACACAGCGCTCCCGAGGTGGTGGCCAAGGGTGTGGATGAAATGGCTCTTAAAATTCGTGAAATTGCAAAGGAAAATAAAATTGAAATTATAGAGTCTCCGGCACTTGCCAGATCGATTTACTATAACACAAAGGAGGGACATCAGATCCCCGAAGGCCTGTTTGCAGCGGTTGCACAGGTTCTTGCCTATGTTTTTCAGCTGAGAATGTACCGTTCAAGAAAGGGCGGCGCACCCAGACCTCTGCCAAGGGATCTGCCGATACCGGATGAGCTGAAGCATGACTGAAAAACTGCCGTACATTCGAACTTTAAACTTAGTACAGGTTTATTTAAGGATCAGCTTGTTGGAAATCAGATCACGATTAACCCTGTCATTAGAGACGGTGCAGGAATCATCTCACGGAGCAGTTTCCGTATCAAACTTGTCGTGAAGCAGTAGCCAGATTACTGAGTCGCATTATGAATGTATGACAGTGTCGGCGGATGATATGCCGCAATGGTAAAAAACTTAAAAACGGTGCAGAGAGAAAACAAGAAGACTCTTATAAGAACCTGTCAGCCGTCTTAAAAAAAATCCTCCATTCAGGTCATTTTGAAAAGGTCTGTCTCCAGGAAAACAACTTTGTCTGTTCTGTGACATTCAGTCACTGAAGCGGAAAACAGCATCGACAATAACCAGAATAAGAGAAACGAGCAGAATTATGCCGGAATACATGATCAGCTCATGATTGTCTGTAACAAAACCTGTGATTAATGCAAGAACTGAACACACCAGCGTAAATCTGGCCAGCCTGAACCAGAATTTGAATGAGAAAAAATCAAACAAATCAAAAAAATCGAACATATAATTACTCCATTGATTACAAATGGCGGCGATCATGCTCCATTTTAGTATAGATTGGAGTGTTTAATCTAGTTTTTCAGTCAGACATTGATGCTTTTTCGTTTTAGGATCGCTGTTGATTCATATAAGAAGCTTGTCGCTGGGATAATCACCGTCACGGTATCTGCTGAAATATTCCTTTTCCTTAATCTATCTGTTTCATGGCTTCTTCCGCACTGAGTTCATGTTTGAACTAAACTTGATCCCTGATTTCAGCGAGTAAAGTCTGACTGGCTGAAGTTATTTAAGACATACTGCATGTGATCTGGGATCTGTTTATAAGGTGTGAGGGGATAATCATTATGAAGCTCTCCGAGATGATCAAAAAAATGGCTCTCTACAATCACGGATAAAAAAAATCGGTGCTGTGATAAAATGACAGCCGATGATGTTGAGTTCGGGGATGCTAAGTCATGGGAAGTATTCTGAATCCTGTCGATGGCAACGCATTTGTTGATTTGGTGGAATCCAAAGATGCAGGAATATTTGTTGATAAAACTGATTTTATCAGCAAAACAAATTTACGCCTTAATACCGGTGGAAAATTACTGTCTCTGACCCGTCCCCGCAGATTCGGGAAAACCGTAACTGCCGATATGCTTCTGGCCTATTATTCCAAAGAATATGACGGACAAAAGATTTTTGATGATCTGAAAATTTCCAAAGAACAAAACTACACCGAGCACTTAAATAAGTATGATGTCATTTATATTGACATGAACTCGGCAAATGATAAGTATCTCTCGTATAAATCCGATAGATCGCTTTATATTGAAGACGTAGATGATATCGTAGATTTTTTGCAGTACCTGGTTATTCGAGATCTGAAAGAAAACAGTAATTATGCTGAACAGATAGATAAAGCGCCACTGGTTGGAAAAAAATCGTTATCCTCGGTGCTGGAAGCTATATGCAAACATACCGGCAGACCGTTCATTTTTATTATGGATGAGTGGGATCTGATATACAGAGATTATCGGAATGAAGAGGCTTTACAGAAAAAATTTATTGAATTTCTGCGAGGTTTGTTTAAATCAAAATCAGGACAGGCCTGTTTTTCATTTGCTTATCTTACCGGTATTCTTCCTATTAAAAAATACAACTCCCAGTCGGCGCTGAACTGCTTTGACGAATATAACATGCTTGCACCTGGTGATTATGCTCGCTACTTCGGCTTTACTGAAGATGAAGTAGCAGATATTGTAGGATCACCAGACTGCGAAGTGTCGCATCAGAATTTAAAGGAATGGTACGAGGGGTACAAAATCAAAGGTGTTGATATTTACAACCCAAACTCAGTGAGTAAAGCAGTCAGCCGAAATGAATGTATAAGTTACTGGTGTGGAACATCATCCAATGAAGAATTTGTGCACCTCATCAACACTGATTTTCAGGGTATAAGGGAAGATGTTATCAATTTGATTGAAGGTGATGAAGTTACTTTCAGCTGTGCCAATTTCTAGAATGACATGGTAAACATAAAAGATAAAAATGATGTATTCAGTCTCCTGGTATGTTTGGGATATCTCGGTTGCTCAGAAATAAAAAACAAATATCGAAAAGTTGCCTATGTTCCTAATACCGAAATCAAAGCAGTACTGATGGATATTGCCAGGCAGCAGAACTGGTACGAACGTATGGAAACCGTCAGGCGTTCTGAAAGTCTGCTCAAAGCCGTCAAAGAACTTGACGGAGTAGCGTTCGCCAATCTGATTCAGAATATTCACAATTCTTCGGCAGTTGCACTTCTTGATTACAATGATGAGGAGTCTCTTACACACTGTGTGATGACAGGACTTTTATGGTCAACTCTTGATGATTACAGCTGTCATCGTGAAGATCAGGCGGGAAAAGGACGGTTGATTTAGTGTATGAGCCGATAACAGGAAAACAGCCGCTGATCCTGATTGAGTTTAAGTATGACGGCTCTGCAGAAGAGGCAATTGCACAGATTAAAACGCTGGAATACTTTAAACGTTATACCGGACAATACAGAAATATCATAATTGTCGGAATAAATTACAGCACTAAGACCAAAGATCACCAGTGCTTGATTGAAAAGCTGGATAAACGACTTAACAGGCCATCAAGTAAGAAAGAATTGTGATAATAAGCATTGTTGTCAAGAATCATCGGAATTGAGTGTCAAGAATTTCCGGAGTCTTCCATACCATATCAACCCTGTCGGTATGTCTCATTGCACGACGCAAAGCATAATTATTGACGAAATTTAGATGCGAGTTAAAACAAGTTGCCTTGTATGTGTCGTGTAAATAGCCGGAGTTCGGCAGTTTGCGTAACATAGAGTTCTGCCAATCCTTACCAGATAAGACTTTTTGCAGTGTTATGTATTTTTAGGCTGTTTTAGCTTTTTAGGGGCAACTGAAATTTTTTTCAAAATTTTTTTCATTGTGTCTTTCATCACTACCTCATGGGTCAGTTCTGTGAGTTCACAACATTCCAAAAGTTCAGAAATGAGTTCTGAGTTGTTGAAGTCAGGCTGATATCCATTGCCGTTATCAACCTCTGTCACATTTATACCTTTCAAGGCCTGAAGTATCTGTTCAATTGAGTATTTCCCGTCTGGGTACTTCAGTTTATTCTCGTTTAATAAAGCAAT
>JAEEOK010000090.1 GCA_016284235.1 Succinivibrionaceae bacterium | reverse complement strand
CTTTTCAGTGAAATCACTTAGACTAAGCAAAAGCCATAATTACCTTAAAGGTCATTATGGATCGTTTACTTATTTCAGAGGCGGAAAGAACATCGTTCCTATAGCCTCCCGCAGTTTATCAACCAGCGGATCTCTCTGCTCCTCCACGTCATCGTTTCCGACAACAGTAGTGTTCTGCAAAGTGTCCATAATCACCTGCAGCAGAAATTCTACAAAAGCACAGCTGTCTGCATCTGTGTCTGATTTGCCGAGAGCGTTATAATATTCCTCTTGACGTAATCTTATGAGATCTTCAACCGGCAGCCAGTAGAAGATCTCATTCCAGCGACCAAGAAGAAGGCTGTGCCACATTCTTCCCATTCGCCCGTTTCCATCAGCAAACGGATGAATAAATTCAAACTCGTAGTGAAATATTGAACTTCTTATAAGCGGATGAATTTCTGCTGTTTTATACCAGGTAAACAAATCCTGAATCTGACCCGGGACCATATTAGCCGGTGGAGCCATATGAACAAGTACTTTTCCGTTAAAAACACCTACACCGCCGCTTCTGAACCTGCCATTTTCTGAAATCAGTTCATTCATCATGGCCTTATAAGCCTTTAACAGATCATCTACAGAATATGGATCTAAAGTCAGCATCATCTCATACGCTGTGTATGCACTCTTTACTTCCTGGATTTCAACCGGATTGCCAAGAATTCTCCTGCCATCTATAATGGCAGTAACCTGCTCTAAAGTAAGTGAATTATGTTCAATGGACAATGACGAATGAATTGTTCTGATACGGTTCTCTTTCCTTAAATGAGGAGCGAGGTTACCCCTGGACAAAATTTTGATCTGTCCTAACAGCTCACAGATAGCTGCTGTCAAATTAGTTATTTTGTCCGTCATGTGAAACGGAGGCTGATATTTACTCACTCTCTGCTCCTTTGCAGGTAAAAACGGATTTCTCCGCAAACTAATCTCCAATGTTCGGTTTAGATCCTAGTGCAGTATGGTGTTTCCCCTCTCAACGCGTACTATACAATGTTTGCTTTTCCGCCCGTTAAACGTTTAGCAGTTTATGAAACGGATGGTTTTCGTTCAGCAACTGATTTATCAGGAACGTTCCCGTTTATTTCAGTTTGTATTTCGTCAAAGCACAATAAAGCACCTGTAGCTTCGCATTCACAGTTCGAACTTCATCATACTACCAGGTAAAACAGCGTCCGTATAATTTCTATTTCTTTATCGTAATTCAAAATTAACTATTTTCTTAAATTTTTCCGTACGCAGAAAATTTCATGTTGAAGAATTACAAAGCGAAACAAGGTTTCACCGGGTGCAGTAACCACAGCATGGTTGAGCTGCGCGCAGCCAATTCACTGAAATCAGCAGGATTAATTTATACTTAAGATTATAGCAACAAACTCAATTTCGTTCACGATCCACAAACAAATACTGCAGGAGCCATCCTGGACTGACATTATCCTATGACGAAACAACATCAATCTCTACGCCCACCTGAACTGACCTTAAAGCACCCCGTAAACGTTTAAAGTCTCTATCAGCCGTGGCACAAAGCACCATTGAACTTAACTTCAGTTCCCGTCCTGGAGTGAATGATTACAGTCTGGCTAATTTAAATTTGTGCTCTTCCCGGTTCACATCATCAACCCGCAGTATGTACATTTCTTGTAAGATAGCGGGTAGTTTACCGGCACTGCTCCGCACTGCTTCATTCGAAAGGCCAAAATTTGCGGCATGTATCAATTTTTCCCTGTAGTTTTTTAAATAGAATCGGTCCCTGTTTGTGCTTCAGGAGAATGGGTAAGTCCTTTCAATGGTTTCACTCCTGCTTTTGAAAGCATAAAAAATAAACTTGTTCAAATTTTAAGGATCAAAATGACAGACGAAATTTTAAAACAGGATCTCGACGTGGAACAGAAGTCTTCCGGTTCCACCTTCAGCCTGAGACTTCTTTTTGAAAAAAACTGTGAGCTACCGGATCAGAGTTTTATTGAGAAAATTTTCAGCCAGAAACTTGGAACTATTGAAAACTTCAAAGACAGCGAAAATAAAGTTATGTGCTTTTCACTGGGAGATTATTCAATCGAGCAGCCGGACAGTACCGAAATCATCCACCCGCTGATTTCAATTTTTCCATGTCAGAAGATCCTGGATAAGGAAAAACCTCTCCTTGATAATCTGGCTCTTTCCCAGTGCCGTCAGTGTCCTGAAGCTGCAGAAATCCTCGACTCATGCGAATATGAAATTTTTGCCACAGATCTGCTTACTGATGTTCTTTACATCAGAGACAAGGTCAGTCTGAAGGTCAACTTTCTTGAAGCACTGATGCAGGTGTTTCCATCATGCAAAGGAGTGCACATTATGCCGGCAGATAAAATCCTCAGCCGTGATTATATTCTGAACACTGAAGGAACTGATCTTGAGCGCTTCATGGATCTTGTTCTGAACATACGATTCTTCAGAATAGCTGAAGCTGACAGTATGATGGTTGATTCTCTCGGCATGATTACCCTGTCAATGCCGGATGTACAGTATCATTTCCACAGTATGGATCCCAATGATGTGGTTGTCCACGCCTACACTATTCTTAAAATGATGATCGAGTGTGAAAAGCCTTTTGCCGATGGTGATTCCTGCGACAGCATCCATGACGGCGAATTTGATCAGAATATTCAATGGTTCGTGCAGTATGAGGATTCACTGATCCAGCCATCCCGCCCTGTAATTGATGTGAACACGGGTGAATTTGCCGCCGGCGACAGATAGATTTGTAATAATCAGATAAAAATTCGGTCTGAAATCAAATACATCAGTATAGAACATCAGACCGTTATTACTGTCGTGCCTCCAATCTTTGAAACAAGGCTCCATATGTTTGCCCCGTCTTTTCTTACACAAAGAAAAAAAGAATTTGGTTTTGTTTCCCTTTCAACACTGCAGGCTTAATAAACAAAATCAGGCCGTTATGAAAAAAAGTTGAGTACGAGTCAGGTTTACAACCATTCACGACCTTCTACAATTGATGGTCTGTAATCCAGTGCAGTAAATCTTCTAAAACCCACTCCCCTGCTGCCACCTTAAGCACCATATCTGATAATTCATCCTGAGTATATTCCAGTTCTATTCTGTTAAGAGCAAGAAATACGAGCATACAGTGAACCCCGATCCTTTTATTCCCATCTACAAATGCGTGATTCTTTATCAGTCCATAGCCAAGTCGCGCAGCTTTTTGCTGAATTGACGGGAACACCTCTGCACCACCGAAGGACTGAAACGGAGCCGCAATGGCAGACTCCAGCAGACCTTCATCCCTTACACCGTCAGTACCTCCAGTCTCGGAAAACAAATGAGAGTGAAGAATCAATACCTGCTCTTTTGAAATTCTGATCATTTTGCCAGTACCTCATAAGCTTCGCGGTTCCTCTCTATCAATCTTCTGGAAATTTCAAGCAGGTCTTCGTCATCAGCAATCTGTTCCATTTCCTCCTGTTTAAATTCCATGAGTACATAGCGCGGAGTATTATTTTTCATAATAATGACCGGACCGTTCTGATCAACCATTCGCGCAACTTTTGAAAAATCCTGATTCGCCTCAGTAATTGAAACAAGATTGCTGGTATTTACATTCATGTCAAATTTTCTCCTGAATAGATATCGTAAGTATATTTTGCCAACATGATTAATACAACCTACTCAAACACAAATAAAGATGTTACTGCTCATATGTATTATTCTCAATTTTTTTGAAAATCTAATTTTCAATCCGTTACAAATTTTTTTGAAAATAATTTCATCAATACATAAGAATCAGATTACGGCAGTATATGGAACTGACAGGAAGAAAATTTATACTGCAAAACCCCGTTGCACCTGTGTTATTTAATTCATCAAAAAAAATAAATTTTGCCGCTGAATTAAACTTCCTGAGTTCATGTACATAAAAACAAGGGTAAATTACCGTCCATTGATAACCGAACCCGTTAAAGATGAACAATTCTGAAATAAAACCATTATGTTCTAAGAAAAAATTTAACATTAAATTTCAAAACGCACGATAATGTCACAGATTTTTATTTTATTATATGTATAATATAAACATCAAATAGCCAATATTAAAAATTAAATTTTAAGAATTTAGTTTTATGACAGTTTCTATCCTTTATTTAAGGGGTTCTTATGCGGATGCATGATACTTTAATTGCCTGTTTGGTAAAATATAAAAATTTCAAGGAAATAAAAAAAGACGAATTTTTACATTCGCTGTATCAAATATGGGATATGGTTTTCTGGGATGATGAAGACGATATCAGCCCTATGAAAGCTAAATATCTTGCATCAAGGATCAGTAAATTTTTAAAAATTGATCTACTACTGTTTACAACAGAAACAAGACCCATATAACAGCTCTCATGCTTTAAAACAGAGGTTAACATGAACAGAAATCCAGTTTTAAATACTCCTGATGACATTACCGATGAATTGATCCGGCAAATTATCAATAACGATCTTG
>JAEEOK010000089.1 GCA_016284235.1 Succinivibrionaceae bacterium | reverse complement strand
ATTGGTTTCATGATTCAAACTCCTAATGTACGGAAAATAATTTATTTATAAACACTGAAATTTACAGCGCTATAGTCTACATCTGTTTTTTTTTTTGTACAACATTGTTAAATAAATGAATCATGATATGTGATCTGAACTGCTAAATTTTAGTTGGCATTTTTTATCACCCCGAATACCTCTTTTTCCTAGTGACTGATGGTATATTCTGGATATATCCTTCTTACTCAAATACATGATCATGGCTATCTCATCACAGGACTTCGGTTCGTCATCTGAATTACATCTTTTCCGTACTAAGGTAATTGTATTCATGCTTGTTGGGGTGGCCACCATTCTGGTTACAAGAATATTTCAGACCGGGAGCGTACTCAGAACTGCGGTAATTTTCTTTTACCTCTCAAACGAGGGCATCAGTCTTCTTGAGAATGCATCACACCTTGGTCTGCCGATACCGACGGTGGTGAAGAAAACTTTAAACCAGTTACACGATAAATCAGAAAATAAGGAGAACGAAAATGAGCAACAGTAAACTTGTAAGCTACACTGGATTGAGTCCCAACCATTCCGGCAAACGTGTCTGCCAAATTTCGAGAATCACACCTCATGCCGTTGTCGGACAGCTTAGTGTTGAGAGGATCTGCGACTGCTTTAAGGATAAGGGGAGACAGGCGAGTTGCAATTATGCCATTGGTGCTGACGGCAGAATTGGACTTTGCGTTGATGAGGCTAACCGTTCCTGGTGCTCATCATCAAGGGACAACGACCAGCGAGCCATCACCATTGAATGTGCATCAGATCTGACTGAACCTTACGCTATGAAGCCGGAGGTGTATTCAGCCCTTGTGAATCTCTGTGCTGACATCTGCAGACGGAACGGCAAGCAGAAACTGATATGGATTGCAGATCGGGAAAAAGCTCTGGAGTATTCGGTCAAGAGTGATGAAATGCTCCTCACCGTCCATCGCTGGTTTGCAAGAAAGTCCTGTCCGGGGAACTGGCTATTTGAAAGAATGGGCAGTTTGGCTCATGAGGTGAATAGCCGACTTTAGAAATAAAACAGAAGAAGTAGCACCATATGTGCTACTTCGTTTCAGTTATGGTGAGTTAATATTTTAAGACTCACCCTTTGGTAACATCAAATTCAACTATGTGCAACTCACAATCCTTATCTATATAGTTACATGCTATTTCAGGATCTTTTACTCCTATTTTGAAATCAGTTCTTACTAGGGTATCATTAACTAAATTCAATTTAATTCCAGACTGTATCAACACCTCAGTTTCAATACGATGTTCACATGTTAAAGGATAAGGAAAAGCTCGAATACCTTCTTCCTTTATCGTCATGAAAAACAAATCCACTCTATCACCACAATACTTTCCTCGATTCAATAAGCGCAAAGCTATCGTTGGGGAAAAAGTCAGTGACAAAGGATAAGTCGTAATCGCAAAATTATTATTTCTTTCCCACCAAACACCACCATGGCACAGTTGCTGACCAACAGGAAGGTAAATTCCACACTTTTTAATCTCTAGATCAACATCGTTCAATATTTGATGCGCATTTGGCTCTTGTTTAGAATACCTATTTTTATACTTCCAAAAAATGTTTGGTATTCTTGTTGTAGGTAATTGTTTTTGCCACTCTTTGTAATCACGATTCTTTTTTAATTCCTTCAATACTGCTTCAGAAATATAATTTTTATCGTGATTTGGTTTCACAACATATGATATTGCATCTTCAAAAGTAGAGAATTTAATGTCTACGCCATCAACATTTTCTATAGTTAAATTTTGATATGGATTGACACATTTAAGTGCGTTCATATAACACCTCTTTTAAAAGTTTAATACATTGATTTTGGACAATCCAAAACCTTCCAGAAGTATTTATATTTTGCACAACTGTTTTCATCATTTTTTTGAGATATTTTTGTAGATATACATCACATTTTTAATAATTAAGCAAAAATACCAGCCATATTCCATCTATGCCAAACCTTTCCCTTTTACCTTCATCTCGAAACTACGCTGTATAACACTTAATCACTCAAAAAATATTTTTCTATCAATTTCGTCAAAACACCTCTTTCGCATCCATTAGATAAATAGGAGGTTAAAGATTCATGACAGAACAACAGAAATCCGTAATCAAAACTCTGCGACAACAAAACTTCAGCTATAACACCATTGCCAATACCCTTGGGCTGACCATCAGTACTGTGAAGAGTTACTGCCAACGTTCAGGGCTTGCCGGTAACCGCAAAGAGGCATGCAGGAGCAATCATCTTAAGCCATCAGTATTGCCATCTTTCTGCAGATGTTGCGGCAAGCAGATCACCCAGAAGGAAAAAGTTAAACGCCGCATCTTCTGTACTGATGAATGCCGTGTAACCTGGTGGAACTCGCACCTTGAACAGGTTAAGCGCCGTAATCCGCACACAGTCAATTGTCTCTGTTGCGGAAAAGAGTTCACTTACTATGGCCCAAATCCGCAGAAGTTCTGCAGTCATCCATGCTATATCAAACACCGATATGAAGGAATTACGTATGTCTCCGAAACAGTTTGAGTCCGAACTTAACTATTTAACCACTCGCCATCTTGCCGAATGCTTTCTGAAACAAGGAGTTCTTACTAAAAACGAGTTCAGAAAAATTGATGATTTTCTTGTCGGGACATTCACCCCGCTTATCGGAAAACTCTTAACACTATCGCTTGATAAGTCAGGCGATATGAGTGAGTAATAGTGGTATCAAAACGAGGGTATAGCTATGAAAACGATAAAGAAAATTGATGTGAAAAGCATTGCCCTGCCTGCTCGAAAACGGGTGGCGGCATATGCACGTGTCTCCATGGAATCTGACAGACTGGCTCATTCCCTGTCAGCTCAGATCAGCTACTACAACGATCTCATTCAAAATAATCCTGAATGGGAATTTGCCGGAGTGTATGCCGACAGCTTCATTTCCGGTACAAGTGTTGAACGCAGAGCCGAGTTTAAACGAATGATTCAGGACTGTGAGGACAGTAAGATTGACATCATTCTCACCAAGTCCATCAGCAGATTTGCCCGTAACACGGTGGATCTGCTCAACACGGTGAGGAGACTGAAGGAGTTAGGCATCGAGGTACAGTTCGAGAAAGAACGTATTCGTTCACTGTCGGGCGATGGTGAACTGATGCTGACGCTCCTTGCCTCTTTCGCCCAGGAGGAAAGTCGGAGCATTTCGGAAAATGTCAAATGGGGAGCTAGGAAAAGATTTCAGAAAGGCATTCCCCATGGTCGAGTAAGAGTTTTCGGCTACAGATGGGAAGGTGATCATCTGGTCATCATTCCTAATGAAGCCGAAATTGTAAAACGCATCTATCAGAACTTCCTTGATGGGAAATCACGTCTTGAAACAGAGAGAGAGTTTGCAGCAGAAGGCATCACAACAAGAAATGGGTGCCGATGGCGAGATCACAGTATTAAGACTGTGCTCACCAACATAACCTACACAGGCAATCTGCTCCTGCAAAAAGAATTTACCGATGATCCGATTACCAAAAAGCATATTAAAAATACTGGTCAGTTACCTCAGTATTTCGTGGAAAATACCCATGAGCCGATAATCGACATGAGAACATTCCGCTTTGTTCAGGAGGAAATGGCCAGACGAAGAGAATTGGGACCTTTCGCTAATAAAAGCCTCAATACTACATGCTTTACCAGAAAACTCCGATGTGGCAAATGTGGTAGTTCCTTCATAAGATGCACGAGATCAATCAGGGTTAAATACCACTCAACATTGCAACCTGCCAATGGGTATTACCGCACTTGGAACTGCGGTCGGCATCGCAAGAACACAGCACTCTGTGAAACCAATGAAATTCCCGAAACAATCCTTAAGAAGTGTTGCTCTGAAGTTTTAGGACTTGATGAATTTGATGAGCAGATTTTTAGCAAACGAATTGAACGAATCGATGTCCCCTGCCAAGGTATTCTGCTTTTCAATTTCGTAGAAGGTGGAGTGATCAGCAAAGAATGGCATTCTAAGGCCAGAACAGACTGTTGGACTGATGAGCTAAAAAACAAACATCGAGAATCTCGACGGAACTATATGTTGAAAGGCATTGGACCTTTCTACCCTTTTACATGCAGGATCAAATGCGGATGCTGCGGTGAAAATGTCAAACGTCAATCTGAACACAAATCAGTAAATCACAAAGTATTCTGGAGATGCCGCAATGGTTGTGGCATTAAAGGCATTCCGGAAGAAGAACTCAAGGAAATATCGGCTGGTATTTTAGGACTTGAGGAATTTGACAGTGAGGCTTTCATGAATCAAATTGACCACATCACAATGGTCAGAAGCGGGCTTATGGAATTTACCTTCACTGATGGTCATACTGAGCAGGCTGAATACTGCATCAAGGTCAGACAGACAAAATGGACTGAAGAACGACGTAAGGCAATGAGCGAAAGACTTAAACAGTTAAAGGAGGCAAAGAAAAAATGACAGTAACAGTTAGAAAGGTTCAGACCATACCGGCGACATTAGGCAGATTCTCGTCTGCCCCCATCGCATCAAAGCATAAAAGGAAAGTTGCAGGTTACGCGCGAGTCTCAACGGATCATGACGATCAGTTCTCAAGCTACACGGCACAGGTTGATTATTACACCAACTACATCAAAGGCCGTGATGACTGGGAGTTTGTGGATGTGTACACCGATGAGGGCATCACCGGAACCAGCACCAAACGCCGTGAAGGCTTTAAGCGAATGATTGCTGATGCCCTTGATGGTAAAATTGATCTTATCGTCACCAAGTCTGTGAGCCGTTTTGCCCGTAATACGGTAGACAGTCTCACAACCATCAGACAGCTCAAGGAAAACGGCACGGAGGTGTATTTCGAGAAGGAAAATATCTGGACTTTCGATGCCAAAGGCGAAGTGCTACTGACCATCATGTCCTCACTCGCCCAGGAGGAAAGCCGTTCAATTTCTGAAAACTGCACATGGGGACAGCGCAAGAGATTTGCTGACGGCAAGGTAACTGTTCCCTTTAAGCATTTTCTCGGCTACGACCGGGGCGAGGATGGCAATTTGGTGCTTAACAAGAAACAGGCTGAAGTCGTTAAGCAGATCTACGCCATGTTCCTGAAAGGAATGACTCCGCACACTATTGCACGAAAACTGACAGAGGAGAAAATCAAGACTCCGGCAGGTCGTGATACATGGAGCAGCAGTTCAGTAAAAAGCATTCTTTCCAACGAAAAATACAAAGGAGATGCCCTACTCCAGAAGACTTTTTGCGAGGATTTTCTGACCAAGAAGATGAAACTCAATCAGGGCGAAGTGCCGCAGTATTATGTGGAAAATAACCATGAAGCCATTATCGATCCGCAAACCTTTGACATGGTTCAGGCTGAACTTGCACGTCGCACATCCGGGAACAACCGTCACAGTGGCGTTCACCTCCTTTCAAACAAAATCAAGTGCGGTGACTGCGGCGGATGGTACGGCTCAAAGGTATGGCACTCCAACGATAAGTTCCGAAGAATCATCTGGCAGTGCAATAACAAATACAAGAACAAAGATAAACGCTGCACCACACCTTACCTTGATGAGAATCAGATTAAAGAACGATTCACAATTGCCGTCAATAAGCTATTAACGGGTTCTGTAAATGCAATCAGAGCCTGTGAGGAGGCTCTTGCCGCCACCCTTAATACCTCTGAGCTGGAGCAGAAACAACAGGCACTCCTTGCTGAGATGCAAACACTTGATTCAGCTTTACGGCAATTGATCCATCAGAACGCTACCACGGCACAGGATCAGAACGAATACCGTAAAAGCTATGATGCGATTGCTCAAAAATTTAGCTCCGCGGAAGAACAGAAAAAGCTCGTTGATAAAAAACTCAGTGATCTTCTCAAGCATCGCAACATCATCGAGAATTTCATTAAAAAGCTGAAGAAACATAACGGCCAAATATCAGAATTCAGCGAAAACCTCTGGTGCGGTCTGCTGGATTACGTCACGGCATATGCTGATGGCAGACTGGTTTTCCGGTTCAAGAACGGTTCAGAGTTTGAGGGGTAAAATAAAAAATCCCGATCATCGATAACGGTGGTCGGGAAATGTTGCTATCACTTACACGAAAACAACTGTGACTCAACTGGTTCTCCGTTTGGGCCCAAAAAGCGGTTTACCAAAGAAATCAATAAATAATATGCCGATAAAGCTTGTAGGACATTCTTTAAATTAGCCAATTCATAGTTAAACATATTTCCATTAGAAGATTCTACTTCACCTGCTCTTCTATGTTTTACGTGATTATAATCTTGCCACCAATCACCACACGACTGTTCAGAAAATTTTGAAAAAGGATGAATAGAAGCTCTACAACCAACAAAATTAACTTCCACAATTTCATTCGCAATGTTTCCGCAATAATCATTTTTTATCTGCTGGAACCTTTGCAACATACTACTTCTTTTATTTTTTACATTGTTGGATTCATCCAAAGCAGAGCAGAATTCTTCAGCTAAAGAGTCTATCCCGCTACAAATACTCAAGAATAGCTGCATGTATTTTGATGAGAATGTTTTATAATTTTTCTTATCAATCGAGACGTACTTGTCAGTGCCTAAAAGTTCATCCTCAAGAATCTTAAAGTCACAAATATAAACTTTCTTAAAGGAATCATATAACAATTCAAAGTCCTCCA
>JAEEOK010000088.1 GCA_016284235.1 Succinivibrionaceae bacterium | reverse complement strand
ATCTCATGAAAAACAAGACCGTTCTTGTAATTGCACACCGCCTCAGCACCATCATAGACTCTGATACCATTATGGTCGTAAACGACGGTGAAATCGTTGAAAAGGGAAGTCACGACGAACTGATAAGGAAGCAGGGAGCTTATGAAACCCTCTACCGCTCCCAATTCAAAAAGGCATAGAAAATCAAAAATTATTTTACGAGCATTACAAACTTAATAAATCTCTTAAATGCAGAAAAAATGAACCTTGTTGAAACAATTCACGAATACCGAAGATTAAGGTTATGTCACTAAGCAGACTAAAAAAAACTATTATTAGAAAGAAAAACGACATTCGTCATTTCTTTAATAAACTACGTTACGATTATCAAGCGACAACCGAAAAACCTGTTATCAGCAAGATTCAGCACATTGTCATTCACCGTCTTGACGGTAAAATCGGAGATGCGATCTGCTACGCACCATTCATCAGAGAATTAAAGAAGGCCATTCCTAAATGCATAATCACCGTTCTAGTAACAAGTAATATCCAACCGGTTTATGAAGCAATAGAAGAGATAAATGAGCTGAAAGTACTGTCTAAAAAACCGTCTTCAAAGGAAATAGACAGCATTGCCGGAGAACTCGGTCACTGCGATCTCTATATCCACCTTTTTGAACAGCTAAACGGTAGGGATTTTCGTCTGATAAACAGATTAAGACCAACATGGTGCGCCACTCTTGATGATGGTGTCAAACTAGATAATATTGGGGTGTACCGCTATACAGAATCAACAAGCAGTACCTGCAACACTGAAAAATCATCAAGAAAGTCACTACATTTTATGGAGCTTCTGTTCAAAATTTTAACTGAATGTGGTGTTGACAATTCCTCCATAGATAGAAGCTATATGAAACTTTTCAACGAAGATCTACAGTATGCCAAAGAAAAATATCCCTTCATGACCGACAATTCCGTAAACTCAAAAGGAATAGTTATATTTAATCCGTACGGTGCTTCCAGCTCCCGTAAACTGAAAGACGAGGCTGTAATCGCTATTCTGAAAATTCTTAGGGAAAAGACATCCATGCAGATAGTTCTTTGGGTAACACCAAAGGAAAGAGTGACAGTCGAACAAATGATCAGAAAAACCTTCAATGAAAATTCCGGAATATCATTCCCGAAAAAAACAAATAATATCAAGGAAGTGATTGTAGCAATGGCATCTTGTCAACTCATGATTGGCGTAGATACAGGAAGTGCACACGTAGCCGCCTGCTACAATATTCCTGCGCTCACATTCTATAGCAACAATATGGCAAATTACAGCAGATGGTATGCTCTGTCACCTTTAGCCACCAACGTGATTCTTAATAATCAGTTCTATAGGGAAATGAGTACAAAGGACTTATGCAGACATGTAAATCTTTTTTTAGAAAAACATTCTGATATCGTATCTTGATAATCATAGAACAGGATAGTTTTTATTCAGACCAATATTTGTCTCTAATAATCAGAAGAAACATTTTTAAGAAAATAAAGGACAGTAAATGAATGACATAATACCTATAGTTTTATCTTGTAACGATTCCTATCTAAAATACGCTGCAGTAACCATTCAATCAATCTTAGAAAACTGCTCACAAAACTATAGATATATTTTTTACATATTTACCAACGAAGAAAAATTATCTAAACAAGCAAAAGAAAAATTTTTAAAAACTTCTACAACAAGATCGGTTTCTTTTATTATTAAAATAATTGACATTAATGACAATGCATTACCCAAGCTCCATGTAATAGCTCAGATTACCCAAGAAGCATATTTCAGGTTACTAATATCTAATATATTGGATAATGATAAAATCATATATCTAGATTGTGACACCATTGTTAAGTATGATATTTCAAAACTCTTTGAAATAGATATAGGCGATAATTATATTGCTGCAGTCAGAGATATTTTTGGCATAGATTTCCAAGAATATGTAAAGACTCTTGGTTTATTACCAGAAAATTATATTAATTCAGGCGTATTAATAATCAATAATAAAGTTTGGAAAGAGTTTGACATAGGTAATAAATGTATTGAAAAGCTTGTAAACGATCCAAAAATCAAATTTATGGATCAGGACGCATTAAATATAGTATGTAAAGATAAAGTTTATTTTCTTGATAGAAAATGGAATTTTTTCTGGTACTACAGTATTGAATTTGTTAAACAAAAGGGCATTTTAAATCATGAAATTCAAAGTATATACAACGAATTATCTAAGGATTTTTATATAATACATTATACGAGTGCTTACAAACCATGGAAAAAAAGATATTTTAAATATGCAGATTTATGGTGGATGTATGCTAAATTAACCGTCGCATATAGACAACTATTCTGGGAAAGCGAATTGATTTCAAGATATTTTTTAAGAAGACTAATTGGATCAAACAATATTAAAATATCTGGAGAAAGGTATAAAATACTGTACTTTTTTTTCCTTCAATTTTTAGTAAAAAAATAAGTTAATCAACATCATAATATGGATTAAGAATTTGCCGTTTTTACTGATAAATTTCACTGCCGTCATATAGATAACATCAAAGCAGATTCAGTTTAAAAACGAAAAAGCAAAGTTTATCCTTTTGGATTAATACCTGTTCACATAGATTGGTGAATAAACGGGGAAATATTGTACAAAAAAAGAACCAATTTAAGTACGGGAATATGATTCATTATAGGACTTCCCCGATACCGCAAAGATGACTCAAGACAGAGGTGTCTGATTAGTTATATCCTTGTTGCTTTTTTGAAAATAAACTTGTCTAAATTTGTTAAGGCGGTCAAATGGATAATAATATTGTAGTTTGTTCTGACAGAAATTATGCCAAATATGTTGTAACATTGTTCGAGTCCATTGTTCATAATACAACCTTAAATATAAACTTTTATGTTATATATTCCTCAATCAACGAATCTGATATTAAAGATATAACGTTAATCATCAGCCAAAATTCTGAAAACACCATTAGATTTATAAAATTCGATTTCTTAAAGGAATTGGAAAAACTGCAATATAACGAATATGTCCCAGCATTCAGAGGAGGTTACGACGCTTATACTAGACTGTTTATTCCATCAATACTGAAACCTTTTGGCGTTAAAAAGTGCCTGTATATGGATGTGGATATTATCGTGGATAAAAATCTCGATAAGCTTCTGTCCATTACTCAAAATATTGAGTGCATTGGCGGAGTTTTAGACACTGTTTCTATAAACCTGAACATTCCGTTAAGCAAGGCAACATACGTTAATTCCGGTGTACTAGCAATGAATCTGGAGATGCTTGAACATCTGAATTTTTCATTGGAATGTTTGAATTTTGCGAAGGAAAACAAAAACTCAATAGTTCTATTTGATCAGGACATAATAAATAATGTTTTCTCAGACGCTGACAACCGCATAACGTTGCTTGATTTTAAATATAATACCTATCATTCAAACAAATCATTAGTAAGAAATGCTATAGTACTGCATTTTACCGGACCTTATAAACCATGGGATCCCACATGCCGCTGGCGTTTAAAAAAATGCATCTGGGTAAAGTACAATCTGGCAGCCAGACTGACTCTACGCGGCTGGAATATGACAAAAGGGATGATAGATTTTTTAGGAAAGACTATTTCATCAGTGAGATTTTGGTGTAACTTGTGGCTAAAGTTTAAGCTTATGCTGAAAATTTTAAAGTAGTAAGTATGCTAGCTTTTACAAAAAATCATTTTAAAATATATTGAGTACTAAACCTGTCAGAAAAAAAATTCTTGAAAAAAGGGGGCTGTTTACTCACGAATGTAACAGATTTCTTACCGTATAAGATATCAGATAATAAAGGCGGATTTCTTTCTCCGCCATAAAATGGGATATCAGAAATTTCAAACAGTACGGTTTAGGAAAGTCATTCCTTCAGCAGCTGGTATCAACCTCAGCAAAGGACTTAACCAGATCATCAAGCTGCTTCAACTGGGTAAGAAACACTTCCAGTTTTGACAACGGCAGAGCTGAAGGACCGTCGCAACGAGCCTTGTCCGGATCTGGATGAGATTCAAGAAACAGGCCAGCCAATCCAACTGCGACTCCGGCCTTTGCCAGTTCAAGAACCTGAGCTCTTCTTCCTCCTGAAGCAGCTGCGGACGGATCTCTGCACTGAAGAGAATGTGTAACATCAAAAATAACAGGAGCTCCGCCGGAGCACTTCTTCATAACTCCGAATCCAAGCATGTCAACAACTAGATTATCATATCCGAAGCATGCTCCTCTCTCGCACAGCATAACCTGATCATTGTTGCATTCACCGAATTTTTCAACAATATTTGCCATCTGTGAAGGACTCATAAACTGAGGTTTTTTGACGTTTATAGGCTTGCCGCTTTTGGCCATAGCTTTAACCAGATCCGTCTGACGTGCAAGAAAAGCAGGAAGCTGCAGAACATCCGCTACTTCGGATACAGGTTCCACCTGCTCCTTTTCATGAACATCAGTAATGACCTTAACACCAAATTCCTTTTTTACATCAGACAGGATTTTCAAACCTTCATCTAATCCAGGTCCGCGATATGAATGAACTGATGAACGGTTTGCCTTATCCCAGCTGGCCTTAAAAACATAAGGGATCCCGAGTTTTGAAGTAACACGGACATACTCCTCGCAGCACTTCATTGCCAAATCACGGGATTCAAGTACATTTATACCGCCAAAAAGAACCATTGGAAGATTGTTTCCAACCTTCATATCACCTATATTTACCTGCTTACATTCCATAATTGCCGACTCCGGTTAAAAATATTAGTAATAATGATGACTGCGATTATCCTAAAAATAGCTTCACATAAAAGTTTTAGCGAAGGCTTATCTGTATTCTCAGTCAAATTTAAAAATGCAGACAGTAGTTCCATAAAGAAACATATCAAGCTGACATATCAGACATACAGCTTAATTTTTAATCACTGTTTTCTAAAAAATCCGTATGTAACCCGCGGATTACCGCCAAAATCAATTACAGTATCTATACTGCTGTAACCTGATGAAGCAAACATATCTCTGACAACATCCGCCTGGTTATATCCATGTTCCAGAAGAAGTACACCGCCATCAACAAGATATTCTGAAGCAGTGGATATAATGTATCTTAAATCCGCAAGACCGTCATCACCGGCAACGAGGGCAGATAACGGCTCAAACCTGACATCACCCTGAGAAAGATGAGGATCATCGGAAGAGATATAGGGAGGATTTGCGGTAATAAGATTGAATTTGCCTTTTACTCCGGAAAACCAGTCGCTGACATAAAAAGCAACATCAAGACAGTTAAGCCGTGCATTCTCATCTGCAAGCTCCACAGCCTGAGGCACTACATCACATCCTTCAACTATAAGATCCGGTCTTTCCGATTTCATTGCAAGAGCCACAGCCCCGGTTCCTGTTGCCAGATCCAGTACTCTGGCACCGTTTGAAGCATGCTTTAAAGCGGTCTCAACCAGTGTTTCCGTATCGGGCTGAGGAATAAGAGTACACTCGCTGCACCTGAGATCAAGAGACCAGAATCCGCGGTGACCGATTATATATGCAACCGGCTTTCCTGCAGCTCTGGCTGAAATCATATCATTCAATACTTTTTCCTGATCACAGGGAATTTCAAAATCATCATGAATAATAATCCATGACGTCTCTACCCCCAGAACATGACAGACGATGCATTTCACATCTGCCGCCGGTGACGGAGATCCGCCGGAAATCAGTACTTTTTTTGCATTCTGTATCCACTGCCCGAGTATCATAAATCAGTTCTCAGCAGACAGAGCCGCCAGCTGATCAGCCTGGTATTCCTGAATAACCGGATCAATCAGTGCATCCATATCGCCGTTTAATATTTCACTGAGACGGTACAGAGTAAGATTGATGCGATGATCCGTAACTCTTCCCTGAGGATAGTTATAGGTACGGATCCTGTCGGAACGGTCACCGGAGCTTAAAATGCTGTGACGGGCCGCATCAGCCTCAGCCTTGTGCTTATCCTCTTCAAGCTTGGTCAGACGGGCAAGGAGCACACTCATTGCCTTTGCTCTGTTCTTATGCTGAGATCTCTCATCCTGGCATTCAACAACGAGACCTGTAGGAATGTGGGTAATACGAATGGCGGAATCGGTCTTGTTAATATGCTGACCGCCGGCACCTGAAGAACGGAACGTATCAATTCGAAGATCTGCCGGATTGATTTCTGGAGCCTCGGCTTCCGGAACCTCCGGCAGAACCATCACAGTGCAGGCAGATGTATGAACTCTGCCCTGTGATTCCGTTTCCGGTACGCGCTGAACTCTGTGTCCGCCGGATTCGAACTTCATGGTGCCGTACACTGAAGGACCTGAAAGCATGGCTATAATTTCCTTGTAGCCGCCCATTTCTCCTTCGCTTTGACTCACAATCTCAACACGCCAGCCCTTCTTTTCTGCATAGTAGTTATACATTCTGAACAGATCACCTGCAAAAATGGCCGCCTCGTCGCCACCTGTACCGGCACGTATTTCCAGAAAGCAGTTACAGTCATCCTTCGGATCCTTAGGAAGAAGAAGAATCTGTATCTCCTTTTCATTTTTCTCAAGATTGGCCTTGGCCTCCTCGAGTTCCTCCTGAGCCATCTCCTTCATTTCCGGATCATCACTGTTGAGCATCTCCATGCACGAATCATAGTTATAAACCGATGCCTGATACTTTTTGAAGCCGTCAACAACGCCGTTTAACGTGGAGTATTCCTTTGACAGCGCGCTGTATCTGTTCTGATCCTCAAGCACATCGGGCTGTCCCATCAGCTCCTGAACCTCCTGATAGCGTTCATAAAGCGACTGCAGCTTATCCAAAACACTTTTTTTCATAAAACATCTACCGTATAAATCGAATCCTAAACCAACAAAAACAAAAAGAGATCTGTTCTTTCACAAACAGATCTCCCGTCAGAAAACCTAAGCACGAAGTGCGCGTTCGCCTCTTGCGATTCCGCAGACACCGGAACGTACAACTTCAATAAGTTCTATATTCTTGCTGGCAGTATTGATGAAAGCATCAATTTTATCCGAGGAACCAACCATCTGAATGGTATAGAGTTCACTGGTCACATCTACAATCTGACCTCTGAATATATCTGCAAGAGAACAGATCTCCGCACGTACCTCAGGAGTTGCAGCTCTGCATTTTGCCAAAAGAACCTCTCTCTCAACAAACGGTGCATCAGCCAGATCGCAAACCTTAAGAACGTTAATGAGCTTATGCAGCTGCTTCGTAATCTGCTCAACCTGCTCATCATCACCCATTGTAACTATGGTAATTCTGGAAAGAGTATTATCATCAGTCGGAGCAACTGTCAGAGTCTCGATATTGTAATTACGCTGAGAAAACAGACCTACAACTCGGCTGAGAGCTCCAGACTCATTATCAAGCAAAACAGAAATCACATGTCTCATAACGTAGTCTCCGTATCGTTAAGTCTCATATCACACATTGCTCCGCCATTAATGGTCATCGGATAAACAAGTTCTGAAGGATCTGTCAGCACTTCCACTATAACAAGCCTGTCATTGATGGAAAAAGCCTTTTCCAACCCGCTTTCAAGTTCGTCCGGTCTTGTAATTCTGATGCCGACATGACCGTATGCTTCCGCCAGCTTCACAAAATCAGGAATGGCTGAAATATATTCCGGACTGCAGGTCTGACTCAGACGTCCCTCGTAGAACAGACGCTGCCACTGCTTTACCATACCGAGAGCATTGTTATTGATAATAATAACCTTAAGCGGAAGCTTGAATTCAGTGCATGTTGCAAGCTCCTGAATATTCATCTGGACTGATCCGTCGCTGGTGAAGCAGACTACAGTGGAGTCCGGATATGCAATCTGAGCACCGACTGCCGCCGGAAGACCGTATCCCATGGTACCGAGTCCGCCGGAATTAAGCCACTTCCTAGGCTCCTCAAACTTGAAATGCTGAGCAACAAACATCTGATGCTGACCTACATCAGAGGCAACAATGGCATCAGGAGCAAGACGGTTTACCGCCTCTATCACGGCCTGCGGCTTGATGAGAGATGAAGAATGATCATAATCAAGGCAGTTTCTCTTCCTCCACCCCGCAATCATATTCCACCACTCATCGAGATTTCTCTCCTGAAGATTAATACCGAGCTCTTCAACATCACCCATCATCTGAGGAATAACGATATCAATAGATCCTACAATCGGGATATCAACTCTTACGGTCTTGGAAATAGATGCCGGATCCACATCAATATGAATAATCTTGGCATTAGGACAGAACTTCGGAACACTGTTGGTAGAACGATCTGAAAATCTCGTTCCTACAGCCAGCACGAGATCCGAATTGTGCATTGCCATATTCGCTTCATAAGTTCCGTGCATGCCGAGCATACCAAGGAACCTTCTGTCACTTCCCGGAAGTACACCGAGTCCCATAAGAGAGCTTACTACAGGCATGTTGAACTTTTCTGCAAGATCTCTGACAGCCTGACATGCATTGGCAAGGACAATACCGCCTCCGGCATAAAGAACCGGTCTCTTTGCTTCGGCAAGGAGCTTCACAGCACGCTTAATCTGCCCCTTGTGACCGTGAAGAGTCGGGTTATAGGAACGCATTGATATCTCTTTAGGATATTCATAATCAAAAAGATTCTTCGGATTCTGAACATTCTTCGGAATATCAATCACTACCGGTCCAGGACGGCCTGTCGCTGCCAGATAAAAAGCTTTCTTAAAAATAAGAGGCAGTTCTTCAGCCGATGTGCACAGGAAACTGTGCTTGACGATCGGGCGGGTAATACCTACGGTATCAACCTCCTGAAAGGCATCAGATCCGATAAGCGGTCTTCCCACCTGACCGGTGATAATAACCATAGGAATAGAATCCATATAGGCGGTTGCTATGCCTGTAATGCAGTTGGTTGCACCGGGACCTGATGTAGCAAGAGCAACACCAACCTTTCCCGTACAGCGGGCATAACCGTCTGCGGCATGAACCGCAGCCTGTTCGTGACGAACAAGGACATGTTTCAATTTTCTTGCTGAGTACAGAGCATCATAAATGTCAATAACGGCACCTCCGGGGTAACCGAAAACAAACTCAACACCTTCATCTTCAAGTGCACGCACAACCATCTGCGCGCCTGACAATTTTTCCATTAAAGCCTCCTGGCTATCAGTCCACGACATTTCGAGTCGTCGGGAACAATACACGCAACAGCAGGGAGGAGACGGGATCTATCCGATTAGAAGAACCTCATTCCTCTACGATGATATCATCCTTCCATTGCTACCACACCGGCAAGCTCTGCATTCAAAGCAGATTCCTGTTTCATAATCTAAGACTATCAAGCAGGCATGAACTCGGGCATGCCACCCCCTATCATAAAAGTAATGCTTGTTACTCTATCACATTTGACAGGATTTTCAATGGAAACATTAAATTAAGAAATGATGAATCCCATAATCAATTTTTTAGCAGTTGGATCTGTACTACAACCGCAATTTTTTGTAATATCTAGACAGAACAGGTAACCTGCTGTTTAGATACTGTGTGTTTTATTAGCTGATGAAAAGGAGTTCATATGCTTATACTGGCACGCAGAGTTGGAGAGACGCTTGTTATCGGTGAAGGAATCAAAGTTACGGTGATGGGCTACAAGGGAAGCCAGGTCAGACTGGGAATAGAGGCTCCGCCGAACGTTACAGTTCACCGTGAGGAAATTTTTCAAAAGATCCAGTCCGATGAAGCAACAGACGACTCTGCTCAAATACCAAATGTTAAATTCGAGAATAGCGAGAATAATAAATAGTTCTGTCTATTTATTGCCCTAAAAAACAGTCAGGCATAAAATTGACTTGACATATTTTCGCAAATCGCTATCATTATCAACGTTGAAACGGATAGATGACCGAGAGGCCGAAGGTACTCCCCTGCTAAGGGAGCATGCGACCACAAGTTGCATCGAGGGTTCGAATCCCTCTCTATCCGCCATTCATGTGCACCTGTGGCTCAGTTGGATAGAGTACTCGGCTACGAACCGATTGGTCGGGGGTTCGAATCCCTCCAGGTGCGCCATCCTACTTAAATGAATACGCACCTGTGGCTCAGTTGGATAGAGTACTCGGCTACGAACCGATTGGTCGGGGGTTCGAATCCCTCCAGGTGCGCCATCGTCCTGATTATCCCTTTGTTTAATCGTCCTGATTATCACTTTGTTTAGTTTTCAGCTTTCGCATCCTGTTTTTTTGCGTTTGCGGATAAAGCCGCTCCCGTGCAGTGGCAGTATGGAAGAATCACTCACCGCAGTCTGCAATTCAGAAGTTTTCCAAACCGTGATCAGTCTGCAGTTCCTGCAGTTCAAAATGATCTGACGTTAGAAGTTCCGTCGCGGTTATTAAATTTCCTTATAAGCATAAACGAAAAAAAATCCCTGCACAAAACTGTACAGAGATTTTCCGTCGGTACTCCGAACATCAGCTGATGCTGCGGGAGCAGGTAATACTAAAGACGCTCTTCAAGCCATGGAGAAACCGAATCTATCGCCTTGGACAGATTCGCAGGATTTGTGCCGCCGGCACGCGCCAGATCAGGACGGCCGCCGCCCTTTCCTCCTACATAGGATGCAACCATGTTAATAAGCTCTCCAGCCTTTACCTTACCGGTAAGATCAGAGGTAATACCGGCAATAAGACTTACTCTGTCCTCGGATACGGCAGTTCCAAGAACCACAATGCCTGAACCTATACGGTTCTTGAGATCATCAAGCATATTGCGAAGAGTTTTCTCATCGGCGTTCTTAAGCTCTGCTGAAATCACCTTGACTCCGTTAATGGTTACCACCTCGTTCATCAGTTCTGCAGCCATACCTGCAGCAATGCGGGCATTAAGCTGAGATATTTCATGCTCGAGCTGCTTCTGACGATCAAGAAGCGACTGCACCTTGTCAGCAGCAGATCCGTCACCCTTGATCAGTTTCGATATCTGCTGAACCTGCTCATTCTGATCAAGTGAATAGTCTGATGCCGCAGCTGCCACAACAGCCTCAATACGACGGACACCGGCAGCTATTCCGCCCTCGCTTACAATACGCAGCGATCCGATATCTCCGGTTCTCTTTGCATGAGTACCGCCGCACAGTTCCATGGAGAAATCACCCATGGAAACAACTCTTACCACATCGTCGTATTTTTCATCAAACAAAGCCATGGCACATGTCTTCCGGGCCTCCTCAAGAGACATCTCCCTGGTTACAATCTCATAATTGGCCCGGATTTCCTCATTTACCAGCTTCTCGACAGCCTTAAGCTGATCAGGTTTAACCGCCTCATAATGAGAAAAATCAAAACGCAGGCGATCATCGGCAACATATGAGCCCTTCTGAGCAACATGCTCTCCGACTATTTTGCGAAGTGCCGCCTGAAGCAGATGTGTTGCAGAATGATGGGCGGCAATACTGGCCCGGCGCTTTGCATCAACCTGTGTCTCAGCTGACTGTTCAACAGCAAAACTTCCGCTTTTTACATAGCCAACATGAGCAATCGCATTACCCAGGATTCTGGCATCAGTAACAACAAACCGGGATCCGTCATCTGATACAATAACGCCGGCATCACCGATCTGACCGCCCTTTTCACCGTAAAATGACGTGTGATCAAGAATAATCAGACCCTTCTGACCCTCTCCAAGACTCTTTACAGACTCTCTGCCGTCAGCAAATATTTCAAGAACGGTACCGGATGCGTTAAGGGCTGTATAGCCGTCAAATTCAGAGGATGAACTGCACGACAGCTGCTTGTTGTAGTCAACCTTGAAATTAGAATTCTCCTTGGCGCGGTTTCTCTGCTCCTTCATGCAGATCTCAAAACCTGCCTCATCAATAGAGTATCCTCTATCCCGGATCACATCGGCAGTAAGATCGGCAGGAAATCCGTATGTATCGTAGAGTTTAAACACCATCTCACCGGGAAGTGTCTTCTGATTTCCAAGAGCTTTGATATTATCTTCAAGCAGAGCCAGACCGCGATCTAGAGTTTTGGCAAACTGCTCCTCCTCAACTCTGAGAACCTTTTCTATCACAACCTGCTGCTGACGCAGTTCAGGGTAGGAATCACCCATGATTTCAGCAAGTTTGGAAACAATTCTGCAGAAGAATACATCCTTTGCTCCGAGCATTCTGCCATGACGGATCGCTCTTCGGATAATGCGCCTTAACACATACCCTCTTCCGTCATTTGAAGGCATTACTCCGTCGGCAATAAGAAAGGCGCAGGAACGGATGTGATCTGCAATCACGCGAAGCGATTTATTGGCGGTATCCTTGACATTAAGAAGATCCGCAATAAAAGATATCAGATCTCTGAAAAGATCTATGTCGTAATTATTGTGAACTCCCTGAAGAACTGCGGCAATACGCTCAAGTCCCATGCCGGTATCAACTGAAGGCTTCGGAAGTTTTTCCATAGTGCCGTCTGAGAGCCGGTTAAACTGCATAAACACTATATTCCAGATTTCAATATAGCGGTCTCCGTCCTCTTCCGCAGATCCCGGAGGGCCTCCCCAAATATCTGAACCGTGATCATAAAAAATTTCCGTGCACGGACCGCACGGACCTGTATCACCCATCTGCCAGAAATTGTCTGAAGCATATCTTGAGCCCTTGTTGTCGCCGATACGGATTATACGATCCTCTGGCATTCCCACAACATCACGCCATATTGCATAAGCCTCGTCATCCTCCTGATAGACAGTAACAGTAAGACGATCCTTCGGAAGTTTTATCACTTCAGTCAGGAATTCCCAGGCAAAAGGTATAACCTCCTTCTTGAAATAGTCTCCAAAACTGAAATTACCGAGCATTTCAAAGAAGGTATGGTGACGGGCTGTATATCCCACATTGTCAAGATCATTATGCTTGCCGCCTGCTCTTACGCACTTCTGCGCGGTAGTGGCTCTTGTATAGGATCTCTTTTCCTTGCCGAGAAACACATCCTTGAACTGATTCATTCCGGCGTTTGTAAAAAGAAGAGTCTTGTCATTCTGAGGAACCAGAGAACTTGATTCCACCACTTGATGCCCTTTGGATTTAAAAAAATTCAGAAAGGCGGATCTGATTTCTGACGTGGTCATTGTCATGAAAAAAATCTGTCATATTTATAAAATATGACCCTCCGAAAGTTGAGAGAAAATCAAAATAGAAAAGTGTCTGCAACTGATCACTGCTGCTGTATCAGCAGCCGGCACTTCTGCAGAATGCCGAACCTAACCGCAAAGCGACCGACAAAAACCTGCACTGAAAAGCCTGGCCATCAGTATCAGGAACTTT
Organism: Succinivibrionaceae bacterium; assembly: GCA_016284235.1. Lineage (GTDB taxonomy): Bacteria > Pseudomonadota > Gammaproteobacteria > Enterobacterales > Succinivibrionaceae > UBA2804. The sequence continues at coordinate 22,928 of JAEEOK010000088.1, read as the reverse complement.
GCGTATTCAGCATCAGTCCCATCCGGTGCGATAACACCGGGCATATGCCACTTTTTAACAACGACCTATTCTATCACAACAGCGCCGTATTAAGAATATAATGGATCTGTCAGAAGCCCGTCAGCCGAAGGAAACGCTCCTGCACTGCCGGACCGTCCTGACTGCTGCTGATTGATTTTATTTTTCGCGGCAAATCAGTTTATGTTCAGACCAGTTCAGCATCACCAGCGTGACCATAACAGCTATTCCGGCACTGGAAAAATTACGGAGAAGCGGTCAGTCCGGAATGTGAAGTTCAAATTCCGGATACTGCCGCAGAAAAAGGCTGTGCAGTTTATGATGAAGGATATCCGCGGGAACAGTGACGGTTCATTCCCTGAGACTGTCTATCGCGCGGTATATCTGTTCGGAAGAAAAACCGCGACCCGCCATATGTCTTACTACCTTTGCCTTTATTTTGGGATCCTTCATATTGTAATCTGAGTATTTTCTCCTCACATACTCCTTCGCAGCATCGCTGAAGTCCACCTCGCAGCTGTCAATAGCATCGCTGACAACAGAATCATCAATTCCCCTGGATCTTAACTCATATCTGATTCTTTCAGCCCCGTAACTGTTTCTTGCACGAAAGCGAACAAACATCTGGGCATATCTTTCATCACTTATGTAACCGTGCTCCAGGCAGTATGCAACAGTCTTCTCCGCAACATTCTGATCATAGCGGCCTAGAAGCCGGTTCTTAATCTCGCTTACCGGATATTCCTTTTTTGACTCAAGCTCCAGTACATACCCTATCGCCTGCTTCATAAGCTGAATATCAATGCTGCCGTCATCCATCATCTTCTCCCCGCATTCCTGTGCGCCGTCACCTCTTAATCAGGCTGAATGAAAATGCTTTGAGGCGACATCAGTAAAAAAAGGAGCCGTTCACCGACTCCGAATGCCTGTCCGTAACATACTGAGAAAAATCATTTACTCAGGAATAAATTCCTCTTCCTCAGTATCACCAGTTCCGTTTATGTCTCCGTCGTAAGTATCACGGTTTAACATCTGCTCGCGGATCTGCTTTTCAACCTCTGCTGAAACATCAGGATGCTCCCTGAAATATTTCGCGGCATTGCTCTTGCCCTGTCCGATTTTCTCACCCTTGTAGGAGAACCATGCACCGGACTTGGAAATTATGCCACACTTGACGCCTAAATCCACAATCTCGCTTTCTTTTGAGATACCCTGATTATACATAATGTCAAACTCGGCCTGCTTGAACGGAGGTGCAACCTTGTTCTTTACAACCTTCACCTTGGTCTCGGAGCCGACAACCTCCTCACCATTCTTGACTGAACCGGTGCGGCGGATTTCAAGACGAACGGAAGAATAGAATTTAAGCGCCTGACCGCCGGTTGTGGTTTCTGGATTGCCGAACATAACACCAATCTTCATTCGTATCTGGTTAATGAAAATACACAGACAGTTGGCATTCTTGATGCTTCCGGTGAGCTTTCGCAGCGCCTGGGACATGAGACGGGCCTGAAGACCGACATGCGATTCACCCATGTCTCCTTCTATTTCAGCCTTAGGAGTCAGTGCCGCCACGGAATCCACGATAATAACATCAACAGATCCGGAGCGAACAAGCATGTCACAAATTTCAAGAGCCTGCTCTCCCGTATCCGGCTGGGAAACCAGAAGATCCTCCACCTTTACACCGATTTTAGCTGCATATATCGGATCAAGAGCATGCTCGGCGTCGATAAAGGCACAGGTTTTTCCAAGTTTCTGCGCTTCAGATATCACCTCCAGGGTGAGAGTTGTTTTACCCGATGACTCAGGACCGTAAATTTCAACAATACGTCCCAGAGGAAGACCGCCGATACCAAGGGCGATATCAAGAGAAAGCGAACCTGTCGGAAGAGCCTCGACATCAGTGATTCTGTTGTCACCAAGACGCATAATGGCACCCTTGCCATACTGCTTTTCAATCTGATCCATGGCAACTTTCAGTGCCTTAGCCTTATTATCATCCATAACAGATACTCCTTAAAAAATTCAAAACAGATGAAAATTAAATCTTTTCACCAGACAACCTTGAATTATATAATACACACAAAACGCCTGTTTATCAATAAAATTTTAATAAAATATATAGTAAACTTATATTTGATACATAAAATGAATAAAATACAAATATTAATGATCAATAATGTCATTTAATTAGAATTGTTCAGCATTTCAGCCAGATCAGCCGCCATGATCAGTGCCTGACGTATGGTTGCCTCTCTTACTGCAGCTCTGTCTCCGGTAAAGTGAAAGCATTTCTCACTGCTGAGCTCTCCTCTTGCTGCACATGCAATCCACACTGTTCCCACAGGTTTTTCCGCTGTTCCTCCGTCAGGTCCTGCAATACCGGACACGGCAACAGCAACATCGGCGCCGGCGGAGGCAAGACCACCGGCGGCCATCTGGCGCACTGTTTCACGGCTCACAGCCCCGAACCGCTCCAGAATTTCCGTATCAACCCCGGCAAGAGAATGCTTGATTTCGTTGCTGTAGGTTACAAGTCCCTGTCTGAACCATCCGGAACTGCCAGGAACTGCAGTAACCGCATATGCGATCCCGCCCCCTGTGCATGACTCAACGGTGGTTAGACTCATTCCCCCGCCAGCCAAAATTTTACCTAATCTGGCGGCTAGTAGTATAATATCATCCCCTAATTCACTCATATCAGCTGCTCAAACAATGAATACAAAAAATATACAGGAAATCTCTTCATCCGCGGAATCAGCCGCTCAGGCGCACGTAAAAGACATCATGTCTGAAGCATCTGAAATCCAGAATCAGCTGAATACAGCAGAAAAAGCGGACGCAAAGGCACAGGAGTCTGACGCGACTCCGATGCTCAAACAGTATTATAAGATAAAAAAAGACTACCCAGATATGCTCCTCTTCTACCGCATGGGGGATTTCTATGAAATGTTTTTTGACGATGCCAAAAAGGCTTCCAAGCTTCTTGACATAACTCTGACACGGCGCGGCAAAAAAGGTACCGGCAGTGAGATCCCCATGGCGGGAGTGCCGTATCACTCCGTGGAGAGCTATCTGGCCGAACTTATCGCGGCCGGAGAGTCTGCAGCAATCTGTGAACAGATAGGAGAGCCCGGAAAGACAAAGGGTCCCATGGAGCGCCGGGTCACAAGAATCGTAACACCGGGAACAGTCACAGACGAGGCTCTTCTTAATGACAGGCGCGACAATCTTATCGCCTGTGTCAATCATGAATATAAAAGTGACATTTACGGCATCGCCGTTATCAATATGTCTTCAGGAGAGTTCTCGGTCCAGGAGGGAAAGGGAGCAGCATATCTCAGGGCTGAGCTGCAGAGAATTGCTCCGGCCGAACTTCTTTACAACGAAACCATAAACAGCGAAACCTTCACGGATATAAAAACAGGTCTGCGCCACCGTCCGGAATGGGAATTCGAGCTTAGTTCATGTCACGCGGCTCTTTGCAGTCAGTTTAAGACAGTATCCCTTACAGGATTCGGTGTTGAACAGGCTCCGGTGGCACTTTGCGCCGCCGGCTGTCTCTTAAACTACGTAAAAAATACCCAGCGTACAGCTCTCCTTCATATCAGGGCAATAAGACTCTTAAAGGAAAGCGACTATCTCAAACTTGATCCGGCAACCCGGCGCAATCTTGAACTTACTGTAAACCTGGGAGGAGGAACCGACAACACCCTTGCATCGGTGCTGGATCGATGTTCAACCCCCATGGGAGCAAGAATGCTACGCAGATGGATACAGCTGCCGGTAAGAAACCCTGAAGAAATAACATTCCGTCAGGACTGCATCTCGGATTTGATGGATTCAGGAATCAGATGGGAGCTGGCTGAGGCTCTCTCCCCGGTGGCCGACATGGAAAGGACACTGGCAAGACTGGCTCTGAGAACAATCCGCCCGAGAGATATGTGCAGACTCAGAGCGAGTCTGGAGGCAATTCCGGAGATTGAACGGCTTGCCGGAAATGCCTGCCGCCACTGGAGCGGTGTTTTTGCAAAGCATATAAAAACATTTGATGAACTTTATAAAAAACTCGATGCCGCCATTATGGAGCAGCCGTCCCTTCTGATAAGAGAAGGCGGCGTAATCAAAGACGGTTACAATACAGAACTTGATGAACTCAGAGCTCTGTCTCACGGAGGTGAGGAGTTTCTTCAGGAGCTTGAACAGTCGGAAAGGGAAAGAACCGGAATATCCACCCTTAAGGTTGGTTTCAACAATGTGTGCGGATTCTATATCGACGTAAGCAGGGGGCAGTCATCAAAGGTACCGGCCGACTACATCAGGCGGCAGACTCTCAAAAACAATGAAAGGTACATCACTGCACAGCTTAAGGAATTTGAGGAAAAGGTACTGAATGCGAAGGCAAAATCCCTGGAACTGGAAAAAACTCTGTATGAAGAGCTGATAGATTACATGATGCCTCTCCTTGAGCAGCTTCAGGACACGGCATTCTGGCTTGCAAGACTCGATACTCTTAACTCTCTGACCTCGGTTGCGGCAGACGGCGGCTACTGCAGACCTGAACTTAGAAATGAGCATCTGATTGAAATCAGAAGCGGCCGTCATCCGGTCGTGGAAAAGGTCATTCAGGGATCTTTTATTCCAAACGACACAGTACTTGAACGCGACTGTTCAATGCAGATAGTTACAGGACCTAACATGGGAGGAAAATCAACCTATATGCGCCAGACCGCAATTATTGTAATTATGGCATATATGGGCAGTTTCGTTCCTGCATCATCGGCGATCATCGGCGATATAGATCAGATATTCACCCGAATCGGCGCATCAGATGATCTTGCCTCCGGACGCTCCACATTCATGGTTGAAATGACTGAAACAGCAAACATCGCACACTATGCAACAAACCGCAGTCTTGTGCTTATGGATGAAATCGGACGCGGCACCAGCACCTTTGACGGAATGGCAATAGCATGGGCCACCGCCGAATACCTGGCGGATCTGCAGGCCATGACTCTGTTCTCCACTCATTATTTTGAACTTACACAGCTGCCTAATGAACGCTCCGACATAACAAATGTTCACTTCGGAGCCATAGAGCACAACGACAGCATTGTATTTCTGCATGAGGTGAAAGAAGGAGCGGCAAGCAAATCATACGGCATCCAGGTTGCCGCTCTCGCGGGTCTGCCGACCGATCTTCTGAAGCGTGCAAGGAAAAAACTAGCGGATCTGGAAAAAAGCAGACCTGAAATATCAAAATCGGATGATCATGACGCACAGTATGAGCTGTCTCTTTTTGACAAGAGTGACTACAAGGAAATGATTCTCCTGAAACTCAAGAGCATAGATCCGGATGATCTTTCTCCGAAGGCTGCACTCAAACTGGTTTACGATCTGACAGCGCTTGCGGATGATGCACCATGAAGTCCGAACATCTGACCGATTTTTTCATCAGCCATACGCCCGGCATCGGTCCTTTCACTGTCTGAGAGTTCAGGAAGAATACCGCTTATAAGCTTTTCTGCAGTGTCAATCATTCTTTCCGGACTCATTAGATACTCAAATTTTCTTGCAGTTTCAGTCATGGACGAGGCTACAATCCTCACCACATGAAGAAGTGCAAGAGCTTCAACGCGATCTGATGATCCTGCGAGCTCCAGTTTTATGGACGCATAGCGGCAGAGTGCCGGAAGACATCCGTTTAGGGCAGATTGATAAAAAAGATCTCCGGCCAATCTGCTGTCGCCCTGCTCCTGTCTGATGCAGCCAAGCAAATAAAGAGGCTCTGCAGTATCCCTTCCGGACTCTGACAGCAACTTGAGGCGATCGGCCAGTTCCTCAGGCTTTATTCCTGTCTCTTTTCTGCCTTCGGATGAACACAGCACAAGACGGGATATTTTAAGAAACCCCTCTGCGGAACCTGCATCGGAGGCTCTTGTGTACCAGTCTACCGCCGTCGGCAGATCAGATTCCACTCTGATACCCTTTTCATAGATATAGCCGAGACGCAGCATTGCATCTACATGACCTTTGTCAGCTGACGAACGGTAAAATTCCAAAGTTGCGTCAAAGTCCTTTACAACCCGCTCAAAAATACAGGCCAGCTGAAACTGCGCCGGATAATATCCTCCGGCGGCGGCTTTGGAATAATGCTTAACCGCCTCGTCAACTCTCGGACCGTTCCCCGCTTCCCCGAGCCGCAGCATTTCTCCAAGTTCAAAGGAGCATCTCAAATCATGAAGATCCGAACTACCCTCGGTAAAAAAATCATAAGCTCTGGAATAATCAGGGCTTCCCAAAAATCCGGTCCGGTACATCGTGCCAAGATTATAGCACCCGTCTCTTGAGCGATATTCGTATCCCTTGATGGCATACTCAAGCGCATCCTTTTTGGTTACAAGAGAGGAAAGTTCCAGACGGTAAATCTGCACCAGAAAATCGCAAGCATCAGGATTACCGGATGCTGCGGCATCCTTAAAAAGAGCGACCGCCTCATCGTAGTTGCTTAAATGGAGTTCCTCCAGAGCGTCGTTGATATCCATATCCTATTTCTCATCCTTTCCAAGATGCATCAGCAGCCTTCTTAAAAGACTAGGTTTGACAGGTTCCGAATGATCCTTGCTGTACACTCTTCCCGTGCGGTAGCGTTCAAAGGATTCGTCATCCATATGCTCATTCTGTGACACATCCTTATCTGTGAAGTTTCCGTCCTCGGCATAGTCACTGCTGTCCACCACGCTCCAGTTCAGATCCTCCGCCCATTCAAGACAGCAGTTGTGGAAACGCTTCAGAGTGCTCCTGTGACCGACGCTGACAATAATGGAGGAAGTAAGATGCCTTCGCAGCTCGGTATAAAGACGGTTTTCCAGATCCTCATCCATTGCGGAAGATGCCTCATCCATAAATATAATCTGAGGATGGAGAAGAATGGCTCTGGCGAAGGCTACACGCTGCTGCTCTCCAAGGCTCAGAATCTGGCCCCAGTTGCCGTCCAGATCCAGTTTATTAACCAGATGTTCAAGATGAGTCTCCTCCATGACCTTCAAAATAACATGATCAGGAAGAGGAGCATGAGGATAGCATATGGCTCGACGCAGAGTTCCGAGAGGAATATAAGGTTTCTGACTCAGAAACAGAACCTCTCCGACAGGATAATTGATGCGTCCCGTAGCATACGGCCAGAGTCCTGCAAGGGTTCTAAACAGTGTCGTTTTGCCGCATCCTGACGGTCCTCTGATAAGCATTGCATCACCCGGTTTCAACTGGAAGCATCCATCCAGCATCAGCTGACGGCCTTCCGGGGTCGTAATTGAAAGTCCCTCTGCCGTAAGAACAGTACCTGATTCCTCTACCGGTATGGATGTTATCTCGGCGGCCGCCTCCATATTCTCATTGTACTGAACAAGACGATCTATAACGGATTTCCACCTTGCTAGCGATGCAAAATTATTGATAAGCGTCGACAGGGAATCCTGAACTCTGCCGAATGCCGAAGAAATCTGAATAAGTGAACCGAGGGTTATGGTTTTTGCAAAATATAGCGGTGATGAAATAATAAAAGGAAAGACTACCGAGGCCTGGTTGTATGAAAGTGAAAAGAAACCTACATGAACAGTTTTGAGCATAATGTTGTACACATTCTTTACAACCTGTCCGAAACGCTCCTCCAGATATACACCCTCCTCTCCTGTACCGCGGTACATGGCTATGGATTCCGCATTTTCACGGATTCGAACAAGAGAAAAACGGTAGTCGGCCTCAACACGCTGCTGTCTGAAATTAAGACGGATCAGAGGTCGGCCGATAATAAACGTAAGCACTGTGCCTATCGCCGCATAGATAACAGCAAGATAGCACAGATAACCATCTGGAAGATGAATTACCATATCCCCGACAGTCATATCCACAGCCGACGACAGTTCCCAGAGTACAGAAAAAAAGGTTACAAGCATCGCAAGCGAAGTCAGAACCTCAATGGTTAAAGAGAAGGTAAGACTTACAAACTCATCCAAATCCGCAGCAATACGCTGATCCGGATTATCTGTCTGCGATTCAGTAAACTGCATTTTATAGAACACGCCGTTGCTGAGCCATTTGCGCATGAAATGAGTGCTCAGCCAGTGACGCCACTCAATCATAATTTTCTGCTTTACGTAAGCATTGGTTACCGCAACATAAACATGAAAAGTTGCAATAACGCAGAAAATCGCCATTTCAGACCAGAACGCGTCAAGATCATACTCCTGAAGAGTATTGTAGAAATCGTTATACCAGGTATTAACCTGCTTTGCGATAAAAACACTTAAACCGCTGAAAACAAAAACCATAAACAGCAAAAACCTGCAGGTCCTGCTGTCCTTTGATTTCCAGAACGGAATGATAAGGCGCATAAAAGCGGACAGATACTCTATCAGTGAGCGATTCTTCTTATTCATAAACAATCCTAAAAAACATTCGGCTGAATGCGCAGGAAACCGTGTCAGCCGAGAGCAAACTTTTTAAGAGCATAGGCAACCCCGTCCTCGTCATTTGAAAGGGTTACAAAATCAGCTTTACGCCTTATCTCTTCACCGCCATTTGCCATGGCTACACCTATACCGGCATACTCAATCATATCAAGATCATTCTGCTCATCGCCGAAAGCGATGATTTCATCAGATGACACGCCAAGGAGCCCGGCAAGACGAACCAGAGCTGGTCCCTTGCCTGTATCAGGATCCAAAAATTCCAGCAAAGTAGCAAGGGATCGGATCACCTTGAACCTTGAAATCAGTTCAGCCGGAAGAGAGGATACAATATCATCAACCTGCTCCCCTGATGCGGCAACCAGAGCCTTATAGAAAAACTCGCCGCTGTCAAGCTTCAGAAAATCATCCTCGGCATACGAAACCATACCGCCGAAAAGTTCTATTCTCGAATACGGATTCATTCTGCTGACAAGAAGACCGCGACTTGTTGAATAAGTGTGCATAAAAGCTCCTCTGGGCAGAACAAATTCAGCAATATCCCTTACATCAGCTCCGGTAATACAGGAGCTTGAAAGCTGCGAACCGTCCTCGCACCGTATGATCTGCGCCCCGTTTAATGTTATGCAGTAGCTGTCTGTCAGATCAAGATTCAGTTCCTTGAGTACATGTCTGACAACAGTATAAGGGCGCCCCGAAGCTATAACTATCCTGATCCCGCGTTTTCTTGCCTCTTCAACAGCAGCCAGATTGCCGTCGGAAATTCTGGATTTGCTGTTGAAAAGAGTTCCGTCTAGATCAAAAGCAGCCAGTCGGATCACGCTACTGTTCCTCTCTGGCTATCGCACGGTAGCCGATGTCGCGGCGGTAGAACATTCCTTTCCACGAAACCTGGGAGGCCAGATAATAAGCTTTGCTCTGAGCATCCTTTACACTGCTGCCTAAAGCTGTGGCACAAAGAACTCTTCCGCCGTTTGTAACAAGTTTCCCGCCGGAAACCGCTGTACCGGCATGAAATATCATGGCCTCTTTTGAACTTTTGCCGGGAAGTTTTGTAATCTCGTCACCCTTTCTCGGAGACTGAGGGTATCCCTCTGCGGCAAGAACCACGCCTACGGCAGGCCGAGGATCATAAACACACTCAACTGTATCCAGTTTTCCCTCGGTTGCGGCAAGGCAGAGTTCAGCAAGATCTGATTTCATTCTCATCATTATCGGCTGTGTTTCCGGATCGCCGAAACGGCAGTTGAATTCTATAACACGCGGGTTTCCCTGTGAATCTATCATCAAACCGGCATAGAGAAATCCCGTATACGGATGACCATCAGCGGCCATTCCCTTGACAGTAGGATAAATAATCTGATCCATAATCCGCTGATGAACCTCCGGCGTAACAACCGGAGCAGGAGAATAGGCACCCATACCACCTGTATTCAGACCGGTATCTCCGTCTCCGACGCGCTTGTGATCCTGACTGGTGGCCATTGGAAGCACATGCTCCCCGTCAACCATTACTATAAAGGAGGCTTCTTCACCTGACAGAAATTCTTCAATAACAACCTTGCTTCCAGCCTTCCCGAAAGCGTTTCCTGAAAGCATATCCTTTACGGCATCAATCGCCTCCTGTTCGGTAAGAGCCACAATAACGCCCTTTCCCGCAGCAAGACCGTCGGCCTTAACTACAATCGGAGCTCCGAGTTCCTTAATAAAGTCAACCGCCGGATCAACCTCGGTGAAGGTTTTATATGCTGCAGTCGGTATGCCGTGGCGTGAGAGAAAATCCTTGGTAAATGATTTTGATCCCTCAAGCTGGGCCGCATATTTGGTCGGTCCGAATATTTTAAGACCTCTTGAAGTGAATTCATCAACCACTCCGTCAACAAGCGGAGCCTCGGGTCCGACTATGGTAAGCGAAACATTCTCTCTCTGAGCAAAATCAGCAAGCCCCTTAATATCACTTACCTTGATATCCACATTGTGAGTCTTCGGTTCAAGAGCAGTTCCTGGATTGCCGGGAGCCACAATAACTTCCTTAACCAATTTTGACTGAGCAGCCTTCCATGCAAGTGCATGCTCGCGACCGCCGCTTCCTATAACTAATACTTTCATAATAAATTCCATTCTTGATCAGAATCTGAATGATCCGAAATTAAACAAATGCTGTTCTCCTGCAGCAGAATTTCTACCGTCAAATACAGGAAAACACCGTACCGCAAATCAGGCCGACCAGACTGATTTTACAACAAAAGCACCGATACTCAGTAGTTTTTTCAGTCACGGAGAAATGCCTGCGCCTGAGACTGTTCCAGCAGGAAAGGTATCAGATAACAATACCTTCCAGATGATCCATCTCATGAAGAACAATCTGGGCTTCAAATCCGGAAAACCGCTTTTTCTTTTTCTGCCAGAGGCTGTTATAGTACTCAACCTCTATGCTGCGGTATCTTCTGGTCTTTCTCTTGCCCTCAAGAGAAAGACATCCCTCCTCTGTCTCATAGGGATCCTTCACCTTAAGCAAAACAGGATTGTACATCACCAGCATTCGATCCGACAGACGCGCTATGATGATTCTCCTGGCAACACCGATCATATTGGCCGCCATACCCACGCATTCATGATTGTGCGCCGCAAGTGTATCCTTAAGATCATTTCCGACTGACATATCATCCCGGGTTGCAGGGACGGATTTCTGACTGAGAAATGATTCATCCCTGACTATATCCTTTACTGTCATATCAACTCCTTTTATCAATCATCTGCGAAAGTTTTAATATCATCAGACGGCATCACCGTTTTACAGAAACAGATTCAAAGACAGGCAAAAAAAAGGGATATCGTCATCAGATAACGAAATCCCGCGTATTCTGGCGTCCATGAGAGGAATTGAACCTCCGACCACGCGCTTAGGAGGCGCGTGCTCTATCCAACTGAGCTACATGGACTTACACAACGGGACAATTATAACAGATGACGCCCCCTAAAAACAGTGGTAAAAAACTATTGGTTCTCAGCCGCTTAGGCTCTTTCGTCAAAAAAGCTGTTACAGTCGTCTTTTATTTAATCTCTGAAAGATTGTATTTGATATCGGCGACATATGCCTTCTGATCACTGCTGAGCGTAAGTGCGTCAAGCATTCCCATAATTTCATGGCAGGATCTGATATAAACATCCTTCTGATTTTTGGATATATTCGGCATCTGGATGAGTTTGATGAGTGACTGAGCCTTGTTTATAATGGCGACAGTGTTGCACGGTGATTTATGCAAAGCCTCATCAAAAAGCTCCAGAGCCCTTGCATAGTTGCCCTGCTTGTACTCGGTTATTCCCATGCGGTTTACCGTCTTGTATCTGTCCATTTTATCCTTCAGACTCTCATCCGTTGTATATATGGCTGTACATGCTGAAAGAACAGAATCAGCCTTGTTATTTACGGCAGATCCGCTGCGCTCCTTCATAAGATTATCAGCATATTCATAATCTCCGATCTGTGTAAGGCCAATTATAATATTACTGAAAATACTCTCAGGGACCGACTTTAGTGAATCCCTGAGACTGTTTATAGTCTTGTAGAGCGACTTCTTTCCCTTGAGAACTTCACCCAGCGTCACATCAATGCGGGATTTTACAATAGACTGGAAAACGTCAAAATCAAAGTCATTGCCTCCGTCGGTCAGATATTCGGCATACCGCCTGAGCATGGAATTGATATTCTTTGAAAGCATATCAAGATGATAGCGATCCGCCGACTGTCCGGCAAAAAGAATGGCGGAATGCACATAGGCCGCCATAAGATCAGGCATTCTGTCAGGTTCATATCTGTGAAGATTCAGAAGTGCGGATAAACTGTCCCTGAGTTTTAAATAGTTACGTTCGACCACGGCAAGATCAATCTGCATATTGAGCATGGTCGAGGACTGGGGAGAAATATTAATAGCGTCTTCAAGAGCTTTTGATGCTCTGGCATAATCCTTCTTCTTGATGTACGATTTGCATTCAATGCTGTATATCTCCATAAGATAAGGCTTCATCTGCCTGGCCAGATTCAGATTCTCCAGCGCCTCGTCATATTCTCCAAGCTCGTAGCATATTTTTCCAAGTTCAAGACGGAATCTTGCTGATTCATGAAAAGCAAGTCCTTCCTCTATGATAGTCTTGCCCTCTTTAAGAGAGCCTGTCATTATGCAGACCTCTCCGAGAAGAATTCTTAACTCCATGGAATAGGGGGAAAGTCTGGATATTTTCTCATGACACAAAGTTTTGACGTCGTCATATCTCCTTTCATGCAGAGCATGATATACGTCGCTCAAATCTCTTTTTCTTGCAATAACCCGGCATAAACGCTGTCTGAACTGATGCAGGGAAAAAGGCTTAATCAGATAATCATCCGGTTCCTCCTCGATTGCACTGAGAACCATTGCTCTTGATGCATCTCCCGTAACCATAAGAACAAGAGCATCCTGCGGAATTCTGCCTTTCTGATGCAGGCAGTGGATAAACTGCCGGCCGTTAAGTCCCGTTCCGAGATTGTAATCAATCAGATAGATATCAAACAGCTGTTTAAAACACAGTCTTTTGCCCGCATCAGCTGAACTAACGGCTGTAATCTGAGAAAAGCCGAGACTTGTGAGCATATTCTTCATCATTTTCAGAAAATGCTCATGATCATCAAGCATAAAAACCTGCATACGATGAAAATCAAAAGCAACATTGCCAGGCTGGCTGCCGTCCATCTCCCACCTCATTCAAAGTCTGCCGCGTATATTCATTTGAACAATATAAATGGTACATCTGCCCATCACTCCCCCTGTCGAAACATCTGTCGAGAAGAGCAACATATAAAAAAACATCTAGATTCTATACGCAGCCGTATGCATATATCAGCACGGAATACAGCTGAAGAATGTACCTAATAACAGGACAGTAAAATTATAATCAAGGGCAGTTCGACATAAAAACAAACATGTCAACAATTGAGATCCGCAACAATTTTGAATCAGCCTTTATGATTTTTTAAGGCTCTTTACAAATTCGAGCTGGAAATATCAGGATGATTTATTCCAAATAAACAGCTCTCTCCGACATGGAATTAATATTTGCAGGAATTCAGAATTAGCCTCGTTTCTGCCGTGTCAACCTCTAACCAATTGATCTCAGGTTGTGTACGTACAGTTACCAGCGCTACCTCTGAAATACAAGTTCTGCTGAAAGATGAAAGGTCTGATTACTGTGATGACGGTGGTCAGACTTTTTTATCTATCGAGTTTTTTAACACCTCAAAAGACAAAAGTGAACAAGTAAGCCCTGCGAATCTGCATAATCTGTAGAGAATTATGCCGCAAGGCTTTGTATCGAATCGGATATGTAATTTCACTGACTCCTGCTCTGATGCCAAGTTTGTGACTTTCGTCCTGTTGAAAATGTGCATGCCGAGCACACCAAAAAACCTCATACATTAGAAGGGTATGAGGCTTTTTATCGAAAGAAAAAAAGGAATTTATTTCACAAGAACCCTGGCAAAACGGCGCTTGCCTACCTGCCATATCTCGTTTGAGCCCCTGGGGACAGTCATTTTTTCATCGGTTACCGGCTCACTGTTACATTTAACCGCCTTCTGCTGAATCATGCGTCTGGCATCGGATGTGGTTGCAGTAAGTCCAGCCTCCTTGAGAAGATTTGTAATCAGAATACCGGCCTCTGACACTGCATTAACCGTAACCTCCGGAATATCATCAGGAAGAGCGTTCTTTGAAAATCTGTTGATAAAGGATGCTTCAGCAGCATCGGCGTCCTCTGCACTATGGTAACGGGTTATAATTTCCTTGGCCAGAAGGATCTTAAGATCACGAGGATTTGCTCCGCCCTTCACCTGCTCCTTGAATGCATCAATTTCAGCAAGCGGTCTGGCTGAAAGCAGTTCAAAATAATTCCACATCAGATCATCGCTGATAGACATGATTTTTCCGAACATATCATCAGGTGAGTCATGAATACCGATATAGTTTCCTGCCGACTTTGACATCTTCTTGACGCCGTCGAGACCCACAAGCAGAGGCATTGTAAGAGTGCACTGAGGAGCCATATTCATATCCTTCTGCAGCTCACGCCCCATCAGAAGATTAAACTTCTGATCAGAACCGCCAAGTTCCACATCAGCCTTGAGATGAACGGAATCATAAGCCTGAAGAAGAGGATAAATGAACTCGTGTATGGCAATAGACTGCCCCGCCGCGTAACGCTTCTTGAAATCATCTCTTTCCATCATTCTGGCGACAGTCTGATGTGAGGCCAGTTTTATCATACCGGTGGCACCGAGTTTATCAAGCCATTCCGAGTTATAAACAATATGAGTTTTTTCAGGATCCAGAATTTTAAATGCCTGATCTGCATATGTTTTTGCATTTTCCTTGATTTTTTCAGGAGAAAGAGGCGGACGTGTTGCGTTTTTTCCGGTTGGATCGCCAACCTGAGCCGTAAAATCACCGATAAGCAGATAGACTTCATGTCCCAGATTCTGAAAGGTTCTCAATTTATTGAGAATAACAGTATGTCCAAGATGAATATCAGGTGCTGTAGGATCCATACCAAGCTTGATGCGCAGCGGACGGTCTTCCTTTAATTTTTTTACTAGTTCTTCCTCGACGAGGATTTCATCTGTACCTCGCTTAATTTCAGCTAATGCTTCTTCTATCGTTGCCATCATATACCTTTAAGAAATCAACTTAAAAAACCTGTGGTATTATAACGTATGGCTTTATTCTAGAATATAGCCGGACGGAATTTAGTTTACTTGACGCCCGGTCCGGAGCAAAGAACAAAAAAAAACGGAAATAATCTGTTTTAAAGTATTCTCAAACGGAAACTGTGCCAAAGCCACAGAAAAACACAGATATGCAAGGAGCCCGCCATGGAGCATAAAAACGAACTGTACATCGGTATCATGTCCGGTACCAGCATGGACGGCATTGATCTGATACTGGCTGATTTTAAAGATTCCAAACCGAAAGTACTGGAAACGGCAGAAGAAAAATGGCCGGAGGATCTTATTAAAATTATGCACAGACTGTGCACACCGGGAGAAAATGAAACAGACATATCCGGTTCGCTGTCAGTTGAAATAAGCAGAGTTTTTGCCTCAGGAGTTGCAAATCTGCTGAAAAAGTCAGGAGTGAGTGCACAGGAAGTAACAGCAGTAGGCTCCCACGGTCAGACTGTACGGCACCGGCCGGAATCCTGTTTTACCGTGCAGCTCGGATCAGGGGCTCTTCTGGCTGAACTTACAGGAATTGATGTAATATGCGATTTCAGATCCGCTGACATGGCGGCAGGAGGACAGGGGGCGCCGCTGGTACCGGCATTTCACGACAAGATCTTCCGCGATCCAGAAAAACTGCGCTTCATCGTAAACATCGGAGGTATATCAAATATATCAGTTCTTGATCATGCAAGTCCCCGGATCCTTGGATTTGATACGGGTCCTGGAAACACTCTGATGGATCTTATTGTAAGAAACACATGGAACGAACCTTATGACATAAATGCCGCACATGCGGCACGGGGAACCGTCTGCAAGCCTCTTCTCAGCAGGATGATGGAACATCCCTATATATTGAAGAAGTGGCCTAAAAGCACAGGAAGAGAGACATTCACCGGGGAATTTATAGATCTGTGCGTCAAAGAAACGCAAGCAGACATTTCACCGGAAGATCTTCTAAGAACTCTGACAGTATTCACTGCAGAAAGTATTGCTGATGCGGTAGTAAAGGTGTCGGAAAACAGACCGTACGAAACATACATCTGCGGAGGCGGAGTACATAACCCACTTCTGATGGAGGATCTGAAACACAGACTGAAAGGCTGCACACAGTTCGGCAGCACTGAAATTCTCGGTGCAGATCCGGATTACGTTGAAGCCTTGGCATTTGCATGGCTTGCAAGGCAGTTTGTCAAAAGACTTCCCGGAAATCTGCCGTCTGCAACCGGTGCATCAAAGCCGAAAATACTCGGATGCCTCTACCCTGCATCATAAGCAGAAGTTTCCCTTTTCACGCCGCACTGAAATTTCGAACCGCCGGCAGTTACTGCAAAGAAACATTTCCGGCTGAACAGACCGCAGATACGCTAATACCTCTCTCTGTAGATATTATCATAGTTGCAGTCAAAAACCGTTCCGACAGCGGATTCCTTGGCAGGGAACACGACAGCACCGCCGTTGCGGCAGCGACTTTCAATAGGAACGCCTTCTGCCGAATACTTCTGATTTATCACACCGGCAGGCACAGGTATGGCAAGGCTGTTGACACCGCGATGGCGGATAAACTCCTTATAAACCTTCAATGCGCCAGTGGATCCCGTATAATTGGTAGCCCTGTTGTCATCAAAACCGACCCAGACGGATACAACCTCATCATTATCAAAACCGGCAAACCAAGAATCCTTGCCGGAGTCTGTAGTCCCGGTCTTGCCGGCAATCTGCTTCCCGTGAAGAACATCAAGAAGCGATTTCGCCGTTCCCTTCTGCACCACTGAAACAAGTCCCTGGGTCAGAAGATATGAATCAACTGAAGAAAACACTCTCTCCGCCTCTCCGGAAGGATGATAAATTATTTCATTATCATCATTGACCACAGCTCTGATCACGGACAGCGGCTTGTTAAAGCCCTGCGCGGCAAAAACGCTGTACATCTGAGCCATTTCCAGCGGACTCATTTCCGGCGTACCGAGAAGCATGGACGGATATCCGGCTATATTGGTTCCTATTCCCAGACGTTCCAGTTTCGATACAACATTTTTGACCCCAATGTCTACACCGACTCTGACCACCGGTATGTTAAGGGAACGGGCAAGAGCGTCATAAAGAAAAACCTGACCGTGATATTTATGATCAAAATTACGGGGTCGCCATTTTGTCTGTCCGTACTTTACCGTAAGATCGGTATCGCTTATCACTGTCGCCGGCTGATAATTTTTCTCTTCAAATGCAGTAATGTAAACCAGCGGCTTGATAGTGGAGCCTATCTGACGTCTGGCATCAAGAGCCCTGTTGAACATGCCGGATCTGGAAAAATCTCTGCCCCCTATGAGAGCAACTATCTCCCCCTTGTGCCAGTCAGCTACAACCATAGCCATTTCAATATCAGGATTCTTTGCGGCAAACTCACTGCCGATTTTCGATACAGCGTCCTCCGCCGCACGCTGAGTCACCGGATCAAAACTGGTGTAAATTTTAAGACCTGATTCCCTCAGAACACTTTCATCAAGATGCTGCTTGATTTCACGCTTGATAAGATCCACATATGCCGGGGTTTTTCCATAAGTCAGCTTTCCCCGTGGAACAACCTGTATATCCCTTGATGCATATTTCTCATATTCAGCAGGAGTTATCAGATTTTCATCCATAAGTTTCTTCAAAATCAGATCACGGCGCGCTCTTACATGATCCGGATGAGTCCATGGATTGTAGTATGACGGTCCACGCACAATAGCAACGAGCATGGACATCTGTTCAATATCAAGTTCACTGATCGGCAGTCCGAAATAGAAATATGAAGCCAGACCGAAACCGTACACGCCGTTCGCTCCGTTCTGTCCGAGATAAATTTCATTCATGTATGCTTCAAGGATCTGGTTCTTCTCGTACCTGGCATCGATGATGACAGCCATCAGTGCCTCCTTGATTTTGCGCATTATTGTTTTTTCTCTGGTAAGAAAGTAGTTTTTGGCAAACTGCTGAGTAAGAGTGGACCCGCCCTGCACCTTCTTGCCGGCTCTAAGATTAGCAACAAGGGCACGAAGAATAGAAACCGGATTGATTCCTCTGTGTTCATAGAAGTTCTTATCCTCTATGGTAAGAAGTATCTGCACCAGACGCGGATCAATATCCTGAAGTCTTATCAGGATACGATCCTCCTCGTCACCTACGGTAATTCGATCAAGAATAATCGGATCCATGCGCGCAAACGCCAAGTTCTTTGATGTCTTCGCATCCTGAAGAGTTACTATGCGATTGTCGGCAAAGGTTATAAAAAGGGCTCTTTCCGGCTCCTCTCCGTCATAAAATCTGAAAGGACGCTTAATTATAACCATCTTGTTGCCGTTCACCGCATATTCACCTGCTCCCACAGGATCCTTAACCTTACGGTAATGAAGCATTTTCAGTTCATTTTCCATCTGATCAACAGAAAGTCGCTGATTGCGGTAAAGTTCCAGAGGTCTTGAATAGATCCATACCGGCAGTTTCCATTTTTCACCGGAAAAGCGCCTCTGAACCTCGGCATCAAGATAGATGATATAAACAGTGAATACTGCAATCAAAAGAAGGAAAAACCCAAGTCCGTACAGCCAGAAACCGCTGCGTGTCCAGAATCCGCTTCTTTTGACTTTTTTGTTGCCTGTTCCCGCTTTTGTACTACTTCCTCTAGCTCTTGCCATGATTCTTCCTCAAAATTGCGCATATTATACTTGGTTTTGTCTCTTTGCTGAACTGAATCATTAACCGGAACCAAAGAGTCTGAAAAGTTAAAAGGAAGTGTATGCTATAATAGCGTGCGGGTTTGAAACAGAAGCATAACACTCAACTCCGCCGCGCTTTGCGAAACCGGCTGTGCCGTCAGTAGTTGCGGGCCGGTATGTGATTATGCGGAATATCAGGAATTTAATATGAAAAGGACCATTGCGGGACTGCTTTTTGCGATACTCTCTGCTGTATGTACGCCTGCTGCCGCGGAAGATACCAGTGGATCACAGGAAGATAAAACAGTCAGCGTTTCCCCGGAAAAGACTGCACCGGAAGGCATAACTGCAGATGAAGAAAGCAGCACCGCCTCAGATACTGTATCAGCTAATGATCCCGGACACGATGTATCAAAACAGCAGCTTTTTGCTGAACAGTGCACCAGTCGTCTCACCGTAAGAGGTTCTCCGTACAAAAAAGGAGAATGCAGGCTGTCTGACGGACTGCTCTCCGTAACGCTCACCCCCTACAGCAAATACCGCAGCAATATTGAAAGTATAATATCTGGAGAAATCAGAAAGGATGCACTTGAAGGATTCTGCCAGCTTTTTAACCAGACTTCCATGATAGACTCAATAGAATATAGATTCCTGGACGAACAGGGAAACATATTTAAACTAATTCAGTTGCAGAGAAAGGACTGCAGGACAAAAGACAATGAGTAAAGTTGTAATACTTCTAAGCGGCGGCATAGACAGCACCACATGTCTTGCACAGGCTGTCAATTCAGGAAAGAATGAAATTTACGCCCTTAACATCACCTATGGTCAGAAGCACATAAGAGAGCTCAGATCTGCGGAAGCTGTGGCTGCATACTATGATGTGCCGTACAAACTGCTGGATTTAAGCTGTGTTTTTACTGAAAGTTCCTGCTCACTGCTAAGTCACTCAGCGGAAAAGATTGAGCATGCAAGCTATGCCCAGCAGCTGAAAAATCTGGAGAAGGGAAAAAGCATCGGCACTTATGTTCCGTTCCGCAACGGCCTGATGCTGAGTGCGGCGGCAAGCTATGCCCAGAGCATCGGCGCCTCCCGTATTATCTACGGAGCTCATGCTGATGATGCCGCAGGAAGAGCATATCCGGACTGCACTCCCGAATTTGTTAAATACATGAACCTGGCGATAAAAGAGGGGACGGGAGACGCAGTAACCATAGATGCACCGTTTATCAGCTGCAGGAAAACCGAAATTGTAGCCTGCGGGCTTAAACTTAATGTTCCGTACCATCTTACCTGGTCATGCTATGAAGGAGGAGAGCATCCGTGCGGAACCTGCGGAACCTGTCGCGACAGAATCAAAGCCTTTGAAAATAACAACGCTGTTGATCCGCTGCATTATCCTCAATCATAAAGAAAGATAAAAAATTTGTCTCTTTGCAAAATCCGGCTGGAAATAACGATATTCAGAAACTTGAAATTAAACACTGAACAGGATTTAAATTGCGAATTGGTAACAAACTTATATTGTTAACCGTGTAATTTGTTTACTGTAGCATATTGATCTGTAAATAATTTTATCAACAGATGAAATAATCAGATATATGAGTAGTCATGGATGAATTACTGCTAAACGCTCGGAAGATTCAATAAGTTAAAATTCCGGATTCCAGCAGAATTATGCAGATAGCCGGAAATCTGTTTACATCTCAGTATTCCGCCTGATGTATTCGACTGCTGAGCGTCAAAGTAATTTGTACATAATTTGACGGGACGCAAATAATGTACCGGACCGAATTCAAAAAAATTGAGCTACCTAGTGGAATTGATCCTAAATATGTGGATAATACCCTTTCGAACATATGGAGCTGAAAATTTATTGTTTCAATGCACATTTTTTTAAGGTTCTTAGGGTATTATCTTGTTCGTATAACAATCCTAAATATACTCAATGTAAAAGGAATACTTGTATATCCGCTACCTTATCAATCTAACTAGGGAGATACAAAATGGCTGTAAAAGAGAGAAAAAAGCCGAGTACGGTAATCGACGGAATTGAGCCTTATCAGGTTCAGCCCGGTGAAGAATACATGAATGACAACCAGCGCGAGCATTTCCGCAAGATTCTCACAATATGGAGAAACCAGCTTCGCGAGGAGGTTGACAATACTGTAGGACACATGAAAAACGAAGCCTCCAATTTTCCGGATGATGTTGACAGAGCATCTCAGGAAGAGGAATTTGCACTGGAACTGAGAACCAGGGATCGTGAACGCAAACTCATCAGAAAAATTGAAAAAACTCTGGCAAGGATTGATACGGATGATTTCGGTTATTGCGAAAACTGCGGTTCAGAAATCGGGATCAGACGTCTTGAGGCACGTCCGACCGCAGATCTTTGCGTAGACTGCAAAGAGCTTGACGAAATAAGAGAAAAGCAGCGTTCTGAGTAACAGCTGACAGTTATCTGCGGGGCGGTATCAATGATACCGCCCTATTCTTTTGTTAATAAAATGATCGTATGTATACAGGAAGATTTGCTCCGACACCATCAGGTCCTCTGCACCTGGGTTCACTCTGCACCGCAATAGGAAGCTACCTGAGAGCCCGCAGCATGAAAGGAAGATGGCTGCTGAGAATTGAAGATCTGGATAAACAGAGATGCAGTCGCGAAGCTGCAGACAGCATACTGAGAACACTGGAATTATACGGTCTGGAATATGACGGCAGCGTGATATATCAAAGCAGACAGATTGAGCAGTATAAGGAAGTAATCCGGAATCTGAAAAACAGGGATCTTGCATATGAATGCACCTGCAGCAGAAGTCGATTAAAATCAATAGGAGGCATTTACGACGGCAGATGCCGAAACAAAGCTGAAGCTGGAAAGCAGAGAATTTCTGTGCGGTTCAGAAACCCTGGAACTGTATGCTGTTTCGATGATATTCTTAAAGGTCGAATTGAAACCTCCCCTGCCGAAAGCGGCGAGGATTTTATACTGCTCAGATCTGACGGAACTGTTGCTTATAATCTGGCAGTTACAGTTGATGATGAGACAGAGGGCGTAACAGAAATTGTAAGAGGAGCTGATCTTATTCCGGTAACAACAAGACAGATAAATCTTATTTCCTCTCTGGGATTCAGAATTCCTGACTATATGCATCTGCCGCTGATACTGTCAGGACATGATCTCAAATATTCAAAACAGAATCACGCAAAACCTGTAAGCGATGAGGATCCGGCTTACATGTGTGCTCTTGCCATGAAGTGTCTCGGACATATGCTTCCTGAGGATCTCAACCGGGCTCCGCCACAGGAGCAGATAGCATGGGGAATAGAAAATTTCAGCACCGGACGGATCCCCGGGAACAATCAGACGGTACAGTACTGAAATCTCATCACTCAAAAAGATCCATAACAAAATTCCGCTGTCAAATTCCGGCACTTATCCGACTCTGCAGTCTAAGAAAGGCTCTTTACCCGCTGGCATTGTTAATTTTTACTCACATCAGAAGCTTTATCATCAAGGTTTTCCAGGATGATTCGGTTGCAACATGGCTAATTCTGAACTCTTGCAAATAATTATTCCATATTGATAAGTTATTCTTTTTTGAAATAAATCATCATGGATATTTCCAACTAGTTTTTACAAAGACCCATAGAAAAGATGATCATTATCTATACTTTGTGATAAAAATAATAAAACTTTAATTACCGTAAACCGTCATTGGACAGTAAAATTTCTTAATTATTTCACCTCTGTGAAAACTCAGCATTTGTACGTTTTTTAAGCATTATCTTTATTATAGTAAGTATTGTAGAATGCTTCATAGGTTAAAGTCTGGTAATACTTCGACCACTCATATCCCATGCCCGTAATAATTTGGGCGAAAGTTTTGGTAAGACCGGAAATCTTAAACTCCCCTGTACTCTTACTGAAAATCAAATTAATGTTCGAGTTGTCGGTATACTGTTTAAGCCTAAGCAGTGTTG
>JAEEOK010000087.1 GCA_016284235.1 Succinivibrionaceae bacterium | reverse complement strand
TTGTTAGTAAATTGGAACGATTTTGAGGGGTAAATAAACGAAAAATCCCCCATATAAGGAGGATTCGTATCTTGAAATCTTACAATATTGATGATTTTTTGATTAGAATAGGGTTAAACCCTTGTGGTATAGGCTAGTCAGTATAGTCCTAAAGTTTGTGAAACTTTTATTTAAGAGCATCATTTCCACCGGACTTGAAGCCTCACGTGTATATGAGGACATGTCAGCAAGACTTACTCCGCTGGTTGGTGATCTGGAAACTGCTCAGAAAACCTTCTGGAGATTGAATGGTCTTGAGGATGAGACGGCTACCGCCACGGATAAACTCGCCAAAGCCTTTGTAGACTTAGGCAACAACGGACTTACCAACTCAAACGAACAGCTTAAGACCTATGCCACCATCGCCCACGGCACCGGACGAGACATCAACACATTAACTGATGCGGTTATTGCCTTCTCTCAAGGCTCAACCAAAGCACTCCGGCAGTTCGGCATTACGGCCAAGGATAATGGTGACACTATTTCCTTAACCTATAAAGGTTCTACCACCGAGGTTGAAAAGAACAGCAAGGCTCTTGACGAATATATGACTAAACTTGCCAAAGACAACTTTGACGGAGTGCTGGAAGCAAAACTCAACACTGTATCTGCCGCCACCGGCAGGCTGGATAATGCCTGGGGAACTTTCTGCACCAGACTCATGCAGTCAAACGGCGGATTCGGTGAACTCATCATTATGGGTAATGATTTTCTGACCAACACCCTGAACGGCATTTCCTAATGGACAGTGCAAGTTATTGTTCACATCAGGAGCATGAACAGATAGTTTTAAAGTTAAGAAATTTCTTTTTGCTTTCCGGCGAGAACTTTACTCAGTATCCCGTTTTGGTCGGAAATGCTACTGCGTGATCCCTGTTATATATTTGATATTTGATTAAAATTAAACAGACTGCTTTTTGTTGCTTCAGATTTCTCTAAACTCTTTTCTTACAGTATCAAATTCAGCAAGCTTTATCTGAAGACTGTTTAATATGTGTCCGTAAATTCTGTAGTAGTACTGAGCGAGCGTCTCACCGTTTTTATTCGGATTTGTTTTCCGCATTATAATGAACTTTTTGCTGCAGGTTGAAAGTGAAAGAAATAAGGCTGTTTCATTCAGCGCAGAAATTTTTTCATTCGGGATTTCATTTGTGTTGTTTTTATTTTTTATCCAGTTGTAGTCCCTGGATTCTATCACCATAGTTGAATGTCTGTTATTTTCTATGCCTACGATATCAAAGTTATGACATTTCTGCGGATTTCCGATGTATAACCTGCATCCTTGTTCAAAGGTGTATTCCGGGTAGCTGTTTCTGAACCAGTTTAGTATGTCTTTTTCGAACTGCTTTCCATTATTGTTTGCTTTATTCCCATGACTGATGGTAACTAAAGGATTGGCAAAATTTAATGAATTCATAATTTTTCCTGTTTTGTTTCAGAACATCCCGGCAGGGCAGAGATTAATTAGAAAATTGATCCTGAATCTTCACGTATAGTCCGAGTATACAGCAGTATATCAGTTGACTTGAAGTACCCGCGAATTAAATGTTGATACGATTCCTGATTTAATGTCCGCTGCCTTTTACGCACCTCAAAAAACTTACAGCTCTCCGAAAACTTTGACTTTACTGTTCCCGTGCGCCTCGCGGTGCAGTTTATGTTAAGAGCAGCAGGCAGACCAGCCCTTTCATCGTACCAAACATATATGGTGCAGTCAATAAGCGTCAGTCAGATAAGTATGTCACAGAGAGTCTGTTGTACTCCATAATATCGGAAAATATTAAGGCTTTTTCGAGTTTTGACAGTTTTTTAAATGCTAATAAAAAATCCGTTTTTGAATACCTGTGGATAAATGTCAGATTAATGTTGATAATTGAGTATGGCTGTTAAATCAGGGCGAAGAATCTATGGTTTTGATATTGCTTCTTTGTATTTTTTTTTCTAATCCCGTCAGACCTGATACTTTTTTATTACCTGGATCAAAAAGAGGTCTGTCCATGACGGACAGACCTCAACTTCCTGGAGACAGATTGGCATTTTACTGCATCTGTATCATTTCACTCAGTTTAGGGTAATCAGTCTTTCCTGTACCGTTCAAAGGTATTTCATCAAGTTTTATGATTTGTTTCGGTATGGCAAGTTCTGAAATTCCTTCATTTTTTATTATCTCTCTTATTTCATTCCTGGTGATGTCAATGCCGGCCGCAAAGAGAACAAGCTGTTCTCCTTTCTTTTGGTCAGGTACTGATATGACAGCCAGAGGATTGTCCGGAAATCTAGCTTTTAGAATTTCTTCAACCTGTGAAAGAGAAATCATTTCTCCTCCGATTTTGGCAAAACGTTTGGCTCTGCCTAAAATCCTGATAAATCCCCCGTCGTCTATTTCGGCAATGTCACCGGTGTCGTACCAGTCATTTTCCGGACGATCGAGTACTCCGGGATTTGCAGCTCTCATATAGCCAAGCATCACGTTTCCGCCGTGAACCCACAGTCTTCCGCCCTGTTCAATGCCGGGTACCTTCTCGATTCTTGTTTCAATTCCGGGCAGCGGCTGACCTACGGTGTTTCTTCTGTTGTACATACATGTGTTTACAGAGATTACAGGTGATGTTTCAGTTGCACCGTATCCTTCAAGGATCCTGATCCCGAATTTGTCGTACCAGAGATTTGCTGTTTCGCTGTTTAGTTTCTCTCCTCCGGCAACGGCAAATTTTACTGAGTACATATCATATGGGTGTGCATATTCGCCGTAGCCTCTGAGAAATGTATCAGTTCCGAATACAGCTGTGGAATTGGTATCGTATATAAGTATCGGAATTGTTTTGTAGTGCAGAGGTGACGGGTACATGAATACTTTCATACCGCTGAGAAGCGGAAGCAGGGTTCCTGCTGTAAGACCGAATGAATGAAACATTGGCATTGCGTTGAAAATAGAGTCCCTGACACCGAAGGGCAGAACAGCCTGCAGCTGCACGATATTTGTTTCAATGTTTGCATGGCTGAGAACGACACCCTTTGGAGTACCCTCTGATCCGGATGTAAAGAGTACAACCGCCGGATCATTTGGATTTAAATCAGATCCGCAGAGCAGTTTGTACGATGTAACCGGAAAAATTCTTGAAAGCAGACCAGCGAATTTGCTGAAAATGCCGATTTCGCCGGCAATGTCTTCAAGGTAGAGAATTCTGATCCCGCTTTCAGCAACGGCGGAAATAAGTTTTTCAAATCCCGCTTTGGCAAACTGTCTGGATGTGTAGACTGTTTTTATCGGTACGGCGTTGCAGCATGAAATAATATTTCTGGCACCGCTTGAGAAATTAAGCATGCACGTGAGTTTGCCTGCAGCCTGCATTGCCATGAAAACGACAGCAGCGGCAGAACTGTTGGGAAGCAGAAGACCTATTTCACGTTCTTTGACAGTCTTTTTGAAGTATCTGCCGAGTACCATAGATTTTATAAATATCTGTGAGGCGGAAATCGGATGTCTGTTGTGATCCTCCAGCTGTTTTTTACCGAATCCGACGATTTTTATGGTGTTGATAAATGTGCTGAAGATTGTTTGCTGCGGCATTCTGCTCGCCTTTACCTTCATGTTTGCAAGGAGTTCGTACATCAGATCACCGGCTTTTGCGTTGCGCTTTCTTCCTTTATATTCCTGCGGAATATTGAAGTTCACTGCAGGCATTATCCGGATTGAAATTCTGGAACGGGGCCGTTTGTGCAGACTTTTGCCGAAATGTGAAAATATTGAATACTGACCGCCCTCGATTATAACCGGGAGTATCATGGCATTTGCCCTGTCGGCGACTATCGCGGTACCGGAGTATACTTTCATGAGTGTTCCTGTAGTGGATATTCTTCCCTCAGGAAAAATTACAGGTATGTTTCCAATAGAAATTTCTCTGATCATGCTGCGGATCGCCATTGGCTTGGTCGGATCGACAGTGTAGTAGTTCGGAGCCAGGGACAGAAGGAGTCTGAAGTACCATTTTCCCGCTATGTTGGTATCGACCGCATAGCTGAGGCTGTCATGAAGATAGATCCATATCAGAAGACCGTCAAGAAATGATGTGTGGTTTGCTACCAGTACCGTCCTTTTGCCTTTTACCGCCTCAAAATTGTCCATCCCGTCTATCTGCACGTGATATACAATCTGTACCAGTTTTCTGGCTATGGATCTTATCATCGGGATTGGCAGGAGTCCGACAGTGATGGAGGCACCGAGAATACATACAACCGAAGTTATGCACATCATAAGAGAAAGACCGAATCTGGCCCCGAGCCATGAGGTGCATGCAACGCCGATAAGTGATGCTATAACAGTGAAAAGAGCCGCAGTGATATTGTTTGCCGCCATAATTCGGCTTCTGAGCTCATTTGGAGCACTGTTCTGGAGAAATGATGTAACCGGCACTATAAACATTGCCGCAAAAAAAGTAATGGCAAAAATGCAGGCAACGGTGAACAGTCCGCTGAAGGAGGAAATATATTCGCTGATCAGGCTGAATACCCCGCCGATTCCTGAAACATCAGCAACAGGACATGGAGCAGGGTTGTGCAGAAAAATCTGAACTGTGAAGATTATCATCATTACAGCCGCCAAAACTGCGCTCAGCGGAAGATAAGAGTTGACAGTCTCCTTTTTGTAGACTGCCGAGGCTACTGCAGCTCCGCAGCCGATGCCGAGACAGAATATTCCCAGAAACAGAGGACTGATGATTTCTCTTCCTGCTCCTTCAGCATATATGCTGTTGGCAATCTGGCTGAGCTGAACCATGAATGTCACTGTGACGCACCATGCTCCGGCAAGACCTATAAGCGACAGGTATACAGATTTTGAGTGTTTTGCATATTTCAGATTGCTGATCATCGAAAGAAGAAACATTTTGTGGATTTTTGTCTCAGGATCCGCTGGCTCCTGGTTTTCCATTCTTTTTGCACATATGAGCCCCAGAGTAGAAAGTGCAAGCAGGATCAGAGGAAAAAATCCGTTTATGGTGGCTCCGGCGATAATACCGCCGATGGTACCGGCAAATTTTGACAGATAAGATCCAGATTCCAAAGCCGAGTTTGCGGCTATCAGCTGACTTCTGTCTGTAAGAAAGGGTACTATGCTCAGGCGTATCGGAGTAAAGAAGGTTGCCTCGGCACCGGTAAGAAACATGGCTATAAGCATTCCTGTTTCTGAATGACAGAAGTATGAAACGGTAATTATTACCGCTATGCATATTTCAAAAATTTTAAGATATCTCAAAAGCCGGGTTTTATCATATCTGTCTGCTATTTCTCCGGCCAGTGCTGAAAAGAGAAATACCGGGAGCATGAACAGTCCTGTCGCTGTGAAGACAGTCATCTGGGAGTGTTCAGGAGAACTGAGAAGTGCATATGTTACAAAGGCAAGAAATCCCGACTGGATAAAGCTGTCGTTGCACGATCCAAGATACTTCAGAAAAAGAAAATTTAAAAAAGATTTGTTTTGGGAAAGAGGCTGCTTTTTTGTCATGATATAGTTTCATACTGGTAATACTGTTTGAAACAGCAGATAAAAACAGAAACGGTGTATAGCCTGAAACTGCCTTACTGCTGTTTTTTTACTGGTGACAGACTGAGATTTTCCGTCTGCCGGAGGAATTGATCTATCTGATAAGTCCGTCGAGTCTTTCAAGGAGATTTATCTGCTTCATTGTCTCCTCTATGGTAAAGGATCTTGCGTCAAGATTTCCTATTGATCCCTGGTTCATCATCAGGATAAGTTCAGGAGCAGCCTCTTTGTATTTTATCCATGTTCTTTCCATGTCCTTGATTCTGTCCTTGAGTTTTTTGTCCTTTATTCCGCTCATGAGTCTTTTGTAGGCTGCGTTGATTTTTTTATCCTGGGCACGGAAAGCCTGATCCTGACAGTCGTACATATCTGTCATAGCCTCCGCTCTTGACATGCATCTGTCCATTCCGGGATATGGTTCTCCTGTATAGGAGTAGATTTCTCTTTTGGCGGCGATCTCCTTTGATTCATCAGGATCATTGATAAGCGTTGAAAGCCAGAATGAGAATCTTTTATTTTCGCCGAGAGAAAAGAGAACACTTTCCCCGCGCCATGAATATTCATCCATTATTGACATCAGAATTCTGTCGACCGAGTTCATATACTCGTTTCTCAGACTGACAATCCTGTTGAACTGCTTCAGAACTCTGCTGTCATCGGAGTAGATTTCATTGATCCTTTCAATCTGGAATGAAATTTTGCCCTCAGTTGTGCCTAGCGGTTTTGAAGCGCAGTCTGTAACAATATCCGTAAGGCGATCAGAGCATTTCATATTCTTGTTCAGAATTGAACATCTTTCAAGGCCCGCTGCTCTTACTTCGTCGTCATAGCAGGAAGCGAATGTAAGACCGTAATCTTTGATGTTTTTTAGATCGTGGGCATAGGCTGATGAGCCGAGGCACGCTCCCGCAAGGAGAGCTGATATTAATAGTTTTTTCATTTTTTTTCTTCGTTCTAAATAGTTAAATTTACGTCAGCATACTGTTGCTCCCGGTCTGAAACAGACATCGGGATCTTAACTTTCTTCACATGTCCGGCTGCTGCAGGTTTTCAGATTCCATTGCAGGCTTCATCTAATCTGAGCTGTTTTATTCAGCCTGATCAAGCGAGCCGGCTTTAACAGCGAATTTGACTTCTATACTGTCCCGAAGTTCGATTTTTTTTGCCTGGTAGTACTCTTCTGCGGAAGATTTTGAAACTCCCATTGATTTTGTCATCATACGGTTGCTCTGAACGTATTCAACTGTATTCATGGCGGAGTTCTGATTATAGTTTACACTTTCGATATGCAGCAGACGCGCGTTATATCTGGACGCAATGGATCTGGCTTTGTGTATTGAATCGCTGATTGCCATGTTTCTGGCCTTTTCGGCATAACCGGCAGGATCCTTAAGACCGTAGTTTACCGAGTTTACGGTTATTCCTTTAGAATCCATTGCCTTTGTTACAATTACAGAGATGAGATTAAAGTCACCGACAGTCACTCTGATTGCTCTGCTTCCTTCATAACCTCTGAGTACCGGATCCTTGTCTGAATAGTCATAACGGGGATAAATATTAATGCTTTGCGCAATGATGTCTTCTTTTTTGAGCTTCAGCTCCCGGATAAGATAATCTGTAAAGGCGGAAACCTCATTCTGCAGTTCTTCGTTAAGTTTTGCCTTGTCCGGATTTTCCATTTCTGCAGTAAGAGAAACTGTTGCGATATCAGGATCCACTCTCAGTACTGCGTCGCCGGATACGGTAATGCTTGGAGACGGAACTGCCGCCGCTGCCGGAACGGATGAAAGAGGGGCAAGAAGTGTCAGAAGTATAAGACAGTGCTTAAATTTCATGGTAACTCCCGTTTGGATTAAAAAAATTCTGAATTACGGCTCTCTTGCGGTATCGACCGGTATTTTTCTCAGGAATTTCTTTCCCTGGTGTTCTGTCTGAGCTGATCGTTTTTCTTAAGCAGTACGTATACGGCTCCCGGACCGCCGTGGTACGGCATGGCATGATGAAATGCAAGCACAGGCTCCGCCTGCTTGAGCCAGTGGAAAACGAAACTTTTCAGCAGAGCCTGGGGTTTGGTGAACTCACCCTTTCCGTGAATAATAATCACGAAACGGTAACCGCGCTCATATGAGCCGGAAAGAAACTGATCAACGGCCAGTCTCGCCTGATCGAGAGTTTTATTGTGAAGATCAATGTAGTCTCTGATGCTGTATTCTCCGTTTTTGACCTTAAGGAAAACACCGTGCTGCACGCCTGTTTTTTTAAAGCCGGTGACGGAGGCCGGTTCAAGGTAGACAACCTTTTCAAGAGAAAGCGCCAGCTTTTCCCTGTAGATTTCCTTTTCTGCCGATCTTCTCCTTGCCTGGGCCTGTTCTTTTGTAATACCTGGAGTTTTAAGCAGTATGCTGTCGTGCTCCAATGGCGTAACATTGTCGATCATGGAGGTGAAGGATGCGTTTTTTTCCGCTTCTTCCTCTCTGATTCTGTTCAGAACAGCCTGGAGTTCGTACTCCATTCCGGCCTGCTCTTTTTTTTCAGCTTCCGGAACATCCGGCCTGTTCTGCGTTTTACGGATCTGTTCTTCAAGCTGCTTCTTTATGTTTTGAAGTTCATCTATGTGATCCTGCACGGTTACTCCTTGATTTCAAATTCAGTTCCGGAAAAACCGCATACAGGGCAGACAAAATTTGCCGGAATTTTTCCGTGATATTCATACTTGCAGATAGGGCAGTAGTAAATACTGCTGAAGAATGATACAACAGGAGGAGAGGAAACAACCTTCGGGGCCATGGAGGCAATTGACGGAGCCCTGTGTGATGAACTGTTATGATAAGCCGAATCCGGATCGCTGTCATTGATTTTGCTGTTCAGCACGTCACTGAAGTCAAGAGAACCGTCCTGAATGTTTTTTTCGCCGTCGGACAGATGATTTTCCGTGCCGTCACTGCTGTCATCATGATGTTCGCTGCTGAAGAACAGATCCGTCTCGGAATCGGTAAACAGCAGATCCTCCTTACTGTCGCTGTCATCCTGTCTGCTGCCGAGCGGCGGAACAAGATCACTTTCCGGCGTTTCTTCATCTGCACTGCTGATAACTGTGAAGGAATATGGTGAACCTGATACAAATTTATCCTTTTGTTTTCTTAAGGAGCTGTCACCGTTTTCATTCTGTGAAATATTCAGATCGTCAGACACCCGTCCGCGTTCCGGAATTTCATCCTGTTTATCTTCATCCTGCGGACTTGTTTCAGCGGTTCGTGCATCTGAATCTGCTGAAACAGCGGAATTAAATTCACCGGAATAACTGTTTTCTTCCCCCGCAAGTCCGGTTCCGGACGGAGCAATGTTATTTATTTCTCTGTTTCCGTCACTTTCATATTCTGTATTTTTACCATTCTGAACAGTGCCGCCGCCGGCATCCGGCAGAGTATCAATATGCGGATTATCTGATTCTGCGGGTTCGGTTTCTGAAACTGCTTCATCTGCCGCACCGGATGGATTATCCTGCTTTTCCGCTGCTGTGTCTTCATCAGTTCCCGCAATCTCCTGGACGCCGCCTTCTGATGTTTGTAAGCCGTCGGATTCTTCAAGCAGATCCAGCTCTTCAAGTTCATCGTAGATTTCAAGTTCTTCAGAGGTGAGCAGTACGGATCCACGAGTATCCTCCGTCTGAATTTCCGGTTCAGCCGGTTCCTGACCATCCTCCGCAGATGTTTCCCGTCTTTCTGTCTTTTCATCTGACAGAGCTTCTGCCCTGATGCCGTCTTCTGCTTCAGTGTCCGATTCTGATTTCCTGGATTTATACATGTCCTGCAGTACATCATCATCTTCCGATGAAATAGATGCAGTGATCCCGCCTTCGATTTCTTCGCGAAAATACTGCAGAGTCATAGCCGGTGAGGTGCTTAAAACAAGACTGTCGGTTATTTCGATAAACCACAGGCAGTGGGTTCTGAATTCCATTCTTCCGCAGATTTTGCCGTACATGCATCCTGTGGCATTGCGTTCGGTCAGTATCGGCATACCGTGAAAATTGCCCGCGTCAATGCTGTCCCATTTTGTTGTTTCATACCCTCCAAGGTAGCCGAAGTTTTTGATTACCTCAGGACTGCAGTTGCGCGACAGAATCGAGATGGTCACGGGAGTATCAAAACAGAGATTCTGCGAGGTATATGAATTCTTGCGGGTGCTTATGATTACAGTTTCCGGACTTGTTTCGATTTGGGTTAATGATGCGATTACGCATCCAGTGTTTCTGTTTTCTGAATCCTTCAGTCCCAGAACATAAAGACCCTGCGTAATTTGCATTTTTGGCAGATGAGCCATGTTTTCTCCGCGTGCATGCTTACAAATTCTTATAATTATCCTTAGGGATTTTAGCATACAAGATTTGCCGATAGTTAATATCAGATGCAATCCGGATGTCTGATGTTTAACATTGCTCAAAAAATTAGTTCTTCAGCTATGTATTCATTCGCAACTGCCGTAATGCAGAGCCGGATCTGCTGCATCTAAATACAGTCTGTTCATGCTTGAAGGCATGCAGGCCTCTGTGCAGGCGGCCGGATTTAGGGACTGATGCACGGATTTGGCGGCGGGATACAGCCGGATGTTCTTTTCATATGAAACTTCTGCATATCCTGAGTCTTCAACGGTATGCATCTGTTCACAGAATGTCTGTTCTGGTTGTTTTAAAATTAAATAAGTGTCTTTCCTGTTCCGGCGCTGCCTTATCTGAAATAATTTTCTGCCGTGCCGCACATGAGTCTGCCTGTTATGCTTAAATTTTCAGGAGCCTGATATGACAGCAAACCGTATATTTGAACTACGAAAGAGAGGGGATCTTGACTCAGCCCTTGATCTTTTTCTTAAGGATGCTCCGCGGGGATATCCGGCTGTTCCCGTGCGGCAGAGTGATGACAAATGGTTCGCCATAGCAGGTCTTAATGTTATTGTGGATCTAATCCGCAGGGATGCTTCGGATCCTGACAGGGTGTCATATCTGAGAGAACTTCTCCGCGGTCTTGATTTAAGCTGCGACGAGGGTAATCTAAGGCGTCAGCAGGCTGCGATGAACGACGGTTATTCATCCGGTTCTTCCGCGCACAGGTTTGACGGTGACATAGCTGTAGCGGATCAGTCTGCACAGCAGTCCGGGCGGCAGTATATTCCGCGGCAGCCTTCTGATACATCATCCGGCAGGATATATTCAGGTGCAGAACACGATCCCCTCCGGGATGATTCCTTCTGTCAGATGCCGCAAGGTGCTGATGCCCTTCTTGCAGAAGCCAGGCGTCTGCCTCTTGACGGCAGTCATCAGCGTGCTCTTGATCTGCTTGTGCAGTACAGAAAAATAACAGGCGACTTCAGCCAGGATCTTGCTATAGCCTGGCGGTGCTACCGCAGAATAACAGAACTGCTTAAACTGCAGCCGGTGAACGTTCTTGCCGTCAAAAAACTCCTTAATTTTTATTTTAAACTTAAAATTTCCGACAGAACAAGGATCCATCGCTGCATGCTTACTGCGGCGGTAAAACTTGCAAGAGATACGGATGCCGGCAGGGCAGGCGGAGGGGGACAGAATTTTGATTTTGCCGCATATTTGAAACTCTGGGATCCGAATCTTATCTCAGAAGATTACTGGGTTCGCGAAGGTGACGGCAGATACCCGTCGCTTGCAGAAAAAGCCTTATCGATAGCGGCAAAGGAGATTTCTCATAATTCCGCAGCGCCTGATGAAATTCTTGAATTCTACCTTCCTTTTATCAGAAATCTTCATGAGAGGGTTCCTTCAGATATCTGGAGCAGACTTTATCTTTCGAGGATCCTTGCGCGCCTCGGCAGGCAGGAGGAGGCTTCAGAGATGTTTGTGCCGCTGCTGAAGGAAAAAAGCGATGCAAGCTGGGCCTGGAGCACCATGGCGTCGATTTATGAAAAAAATTCTCCTAATCTGGCCTGTATCTGTTATGCAAGAGCGCTGCTTTGCAGGGATCCGGAATCATACAAGGTAAATATACACAAATCCTTCGCTGAATTTTTGAGAAAAACAGGAGATTTGTCTCATGCCCGGGCTGAATATCAGATTTATTTCAGCGGAAAATCCCGCCTGACACCTGCGGACACGGCTGTTGAGAATGAGGAGTGGTTCACGTCGGTGCAGGCCACGGATAATCAGCAGGAATTCTACCGCAGTGCCGCAGAACCTTCGGAGGATCTGCTGTACAAGGATCTGGAGAAACTCACCGCCGTTACGGGTTCAGAGTATGCAGTCCTTGACAGGAAAACCAAGAAGAAGCGGCGCATGCGCAGATTCTTTATTAAGCTGGATTTCAGTGGTGATCTGTCAGAACCGGATAAACTCCCGGAAACCGTGCCTGCGATGTCGTCTGAAGAGATTGAGTTTCTGAAAAAATCAATGCTTCGGGAAATATCAGTTCCTGTTTCCCGCATAAACTGTTCGGAACTGAAGACCGGACAGACGGTGATTCTGAGAGGCTTCGAGGACAGTGACAGAGGTTTTGTGATTAAATCAGTTTCATGCTCTGCAGAGCAGAAAACTGCAGAACAGCATGAATTTTTCAGCTCTGTTACAGCATTTGTAGACAGAATCAACCGTGAGAAAAACACTATGCACATATACCTTTGCAGAAGCTGCAGTTTTTTTGTGTGGCTCGACAGCGTGGATATTGAAGTTCCTAATTCCCCTTTCGGCATACGTGTGGTACCGTCGTATTTCCAGTTAGCGAATGGAAATGTGAAATTTTCCGTAGCAAAGTTTATTGAAACTGTCGGACTTGAAACTCTTCCTTCCTATCTTGTGCGTCCATACTCAGGCCGGCTCAGGATTGATGATAGAGGTTTTGGTTTAGCAGAGAATACGTTTGTTCCGGCGTACATTATCAAAGCCGGGTCTTTGTCAGACGGCATGAAAATTGACGGATTTGCAGGAATAAGCTTTGACAGGACAAGAGAAAAATGGAGCTACAGCGCAATAACAGCCAGAGCAGCACAGTAAAACGGCCCGGCTGATCATGAGGAGCGTCATAACTGCAGCTGGTTACAGATGAACATAATGATACCCGCAAAATAAAAAAATACCTGATGAATAAAGGTTCCCGGACTGTCTGTCCGGATTCATTCCGGATATCATTGAATTTATACACTTTTGGATCGCGGGTGATGCACGCATGGGTCCGGCTGACTTGTCTGCGCGGCTTGTTATGTCCGGATCAGCGTACATGATTTTAAACCGGTATTTACCGGATTTTGTGAAAAAAAAGAGTCCGTACATTTCTGTACGGACCAAAACTTCAGAAATACTGAAGAGAGCACGGGATAAAAAAAAGATACTAAAATATATGAAAATTCTGTGCCAGTTTTAATAAAAGATATATAATTTTTTATATTATTCGGAAAATACCTTAATCTGCAAGGATCCCGGAGATAAGTTAAGGACTGCAGTTAATTCAGAACATGACATCTGCAGGATTTATAGAGTATGGCTTAATGCATAATGCAAATTTTATTGCGTTATGCAAGAAATATGTTGCATTATGCAAGATAAAAATTTTGTTTCTTTTGAAAGTCTTAATGATACCTTTCACCGCAATATCTGTGATTCCACGAAGGGAAGGATACGGCGCGCGGTTGTGGAAAAAGATCTCTGCACAGTTGCAGGAGCATTGAAGAACAGCAGACCTGCGCTTCTTGATGCAGGATGCGGAGACGGATACATGTGCGGTTTTATGCTTGAGCAGATCCCGGAATGCGAAGCTGTGCTTTGTGATGTATCCGCCGACGCTCTGGACAGGGCGCGGGCGCGTCTGGATTCAAGCAGGTGCTCCTTTTATGAAGCTGACATTTTTAATCTGCCGTCTGCAGTTACGGAAAAACGGTTTGATATTATTCTCTGCCACGCGGTTATTGAATGGGTGAGGGATCAGAGGAAATGCATCAATGTGCTTAAAGGCCAGCTTGCACCCGGAGGTGTGCTTTCTCTTCTTTACTACAATCGTGATGCCCTGCTGTTTCAAAGTCTGGTGGTGGGGAATTTTCCCTATGTCTATTCCGGCCTTAAATCGCGGCATCGTCAGAAGATGACACCGCTTTATCCGGTGTCGCCGTACGACATGGACGAATGGATCACTGACAGCGGCCTTGAGATCATAAGCGAATCAGGGGTCAGAGTGTTTCATGATTATATGCGTCACAAGAACGAGTATGAGGAGAAATTTGACGATATACGGCATTTTGAACTTGAATACTCGCGGGATGAAAGGTTCAGACGTCTGGGAAGATACATTCATCTGATTCTCCGCAGTCCTGATGACGAACAGCAGTTTGGAAACTGTACTTAAACTGCTGTACGTGATTTTTAATCTGTTTTTTTTCTGCGTGCAGGTTCGGGCATAGGATTTCTGTACGGCTGTCATACTGTCTGCTCTTTGTACTGAGCCGCCCTCTATATGAGCGGATCCCGCTTTGTGCTAAAATAGGCGGTGTCGAGTTTGGCAGCACAGACGGAGTTTGAAGTCATAAATTCACTCTGACAGGGATTGTGTTCTGATGCTTTACTTCTTGTTTTGATAATTCCCTTCCGGTTTTGTATGAATAAGTTATGGATAGATTACTGCTTTAAAAACCTTACTCTTGCAGTTCTGACGGTTTTTCTGCCGGTCGTGTACATCAAGGGAGGGGATTCGAGCATTCTCCTTCTTATAGGAGGTTTAACCTGCGGCGTGATGCTTGTGCTTTACAACATTATTTTTTTCAGACGCCGCTGGCTTGCAGAACGCAGAATACCGAGAGCTGCCGGAAGGATCCGGCCGAGAAGCCAGGATGCCGGCGGAAACAAGAATCTCAGATCGGTTCAGGTCAGCAGTACAATTATAGAAAAGATAAAGATAGGTAAAAACTACTACTTCGGTATCGGACTTCCAAAGGATTTCAAAATTGCGTTCAATTATCTTTTTGACGGTGCATTTGCCGGTGACGCTGAAGCACAGATGCTGATAGGCAAGATGTTCCTGTACGGTCAGGGAGTGGGAAGAAATTTAAGCAATGCGATTACCTGGCTGGAGGTTGCGTCCTTTCAGGGCAGTGTGGAGGCGCAGTATCAGCTGGGGAAAATTTATGCCGAGTCTGCAGATAACAGAGTATTTCAGGTAAAGGCGTATTATTTCCTCGGCAAGGCTGCGGAGGGGGGAAGCAGGGAGGCTTCGATGAGACTTAAGGATCTTGTCAAAAGGCATCCTCTGGAATCCTCGCTTAAGGAGATATCCGACGAAACATTTTATGATATCGAGCATAATCCGTTTATCAGGGCTATATGCATAGATCAGCTGGCTCATGAGCCGGTTCCCCAGTATACAAGTGAGGATGTCAGAAAATGCTTTAAGTTTTTTGAACTTGCTCCCACCGGCGATCTTGACAAGGTTCATCAGAGATATATGTCCTACATGATTAAATTTCATCCTGATCGCAACGGTGCCAGGAAGGATTATGCCAAAAAGATCCTTATGGTCAGAAAGGCTTATGATATCCTGGAGCATTTTATTACCTCAAAGCAGAAAAAAACATCCTAGATTCAGTCAGAGAAAAAGCGTATGAATAAATTTTTTGCCTCCTGCCCGAAGGGACTGGAAGATCTTTTGTTTGATGAATTGAATTCTCTCTCCTGCAGTGATCTGAAAAAGACTGTTGCAGGTGTTTATTTTTCCGGAGAAAAGGAAACCGGGTACAAAGCTGTGCTCTGGTCAAGATTTGCTTCAAGAATTCTGTTCAGAATCTCCGAGTTTGATGCCGGTGATGATATCTCTCTTTATCTTGGAATTAATTCCATAGCATGGGAGCAGATGTTCGATCCGGTAAAAACGATAGCTGTAGATTTTTCAGGAACGTCAGACTATATCCGCAATACCCTCTACGGCGCGCAGAAGGTTAAGGATGCCATTGTCGACAGATTTGTCAAGAAGGGGTTTATGAGACCGAATGTCAGTGTCAAAGAGCCTGATGTTCGTATCGCTGTGCATCTGGGGAAGAAAAACAGGGTTTCTGTAAGCATTGACATATACGGCGCCTCGCTGCACCGCCGTACCTACCGTGCGTCAGCCGGCGCCGCGCCTCTTAAAGAGAACCTGGCTGCGGCAATAGTTGCAAGAAGCCGCCTTGACAGCACGTGTTATCTTGATCCGATGTGCGGTTCGGGTACCCTTCTGATTGAAGCCGCCATGCGTCTTTCCGATACGGCTCCTGGTCTGCTGAGAAAGAATATCGGATTTGCCAATCTGACTCTTCATGATGATGATTTGTGGCAGAAATGTCTCAAAGAGGCTGAGGAAAGAAGTTCCCGCGGAATTGCTCTGCTCAAGGAGAAAAAAATATCCTTCTACGGCTTTGATTCGGACTACAGGGTCATTGAGGCTGCAAGAACCAACGCCGACAGGGCCGGACTTACCGATCTTATGGATTTTGAGCCCTGTGAGCTGAAAAATCTGAAAAATCCGTCTCCTCAGTCCACATTCACTGTAATTACCAATCCTCCTTACGGCGAGCGCCTGGGTAATTTCACCGAGCTTCTGTCTCTCTATTCACTTCTTGGCAGCTGTCTGAGGCAGGAATTTCCGGGATCCTCGGCCAGTGTAATCTCTTCCTCGGCGGAACTTCTCGGATGCATGAGACTGAAGGCTGACAGGGAATACCATCTGTTCAACGGCGCTCTGGCATGTCTGCTGAAAACCTACAGGGTATATGCTGAGACTCAGAATGCGGACGGTGCATCAGAAACTGCCGGATCCGGAGATTTTACGAGGCGCGAACTTTCAAAAAACGCCGAGGAATTTGCCAACCGTCTGCGAAAGAATCTCAAGGGTCTGAAAAAGTATATTGCAAAGGAGAAACTGGAGTCCTACCGCATCTATGATGCCGATCTGCCCAATTACAATGCCGCAATTGATGTGTATGCCGATTATGCAGTTATTCAGGAGTACCAGGCACCCAAGTCTGTGCCGCAGCATACGGCTAGACAGAGGCTTCTGGATATGATGCAGGTTACGTGCTCGGTGCTTGAGTTTCCGGGAGATCATATTATTGTAAAATCAAGATTTCATCAGCGCGGAAAGGAGCAGTATCAGCGTCTTGACGAGGAGGGCAACATGATGGTTGTCCATGAATACGATATTAAATATCTGGTCAATCTTCATGATTATCTGGACACAGGTCTTTTTTCAGATCACCGTCTTATCAGAAAATTGATTGGTGAGAGCGTCAGAGACTGTGATTTTCTCAACCTGTTCGCCTATACCGGAACCGCATCGGTCCAGGCGGCGCTTGGAGGTGCCAAATCGGTCTGCACGGTTGATATGAGCAGAACCTATCTGAACTGGGCAAAGGAGAATATGCGGATAAATAATATTGTTCTTCAGGAGCCGAAAATCAGGTTTGTTCAGGCCGACTGTTTAAAATGGCTGGATGAAACAGAAGACATGTTTGATTTCATTTATGTGGATCCTCCGACGTTTTCAAATTCAAAAAGAATGGAGGAAACCTTTGAGGTGCAAAGGGATCATATAAAGCTTCTGACCAGGGTGAAACGTCTCCTTAACAGAGGCGGAACGGTGCTTTTTACCAATAACCGCAAGGGGTTCAGGCTGGATAAAAACGGTGTTGAGGAGCTGGGGTTCTGCATTCGTGATGTCAGCAGACAGACTCTGTGCCGTGACTATGAATCGTCTTCGGATCAGCACAACTGCTGGCTTCTGACGCTCAGGGAGGAATAAGTGGCACTGATTACTATGGATAATGCGGTGCTGTCATATTCCGACAGACCTCTTCTAGACGGGGCATCATGCAGTATTCAGGAGCATGAGAGAGTGTGCCTCGTGGGACGCAACGGTGCGGGCAAATCAACGCTTCTAAAGATTTTTGCCGGCAGAATAGTGCCAGACAGCGGAACGGTTGTTTTCCAGAATAATCTGACTGTATCCATGCTGGAGCAGGATCCTCCCAGAGACTGCAGTGAACCGGTGTGGATGTATGTGACCGGAGCGAGGGAGGGACTTCCCCGGATGCTCAGGGATTATGAGGATGCGGTGTCTCACGGCAGAATTTCTGATGAGGAGATTAACAGACTTCATTCATGCATTGAGGAGCTTGACGGTTTTACATTCAAGCAGAAGGTGATTAATCTTCTTGAGAGGATGGATCTTCCTGCTTTTTCTTCAATGGACGGTCTTTCCGGAGGTCAGCTCCGACGAATAGCTCTTGCACGGGCTGTTGCTGATTCTCCACAGGTTCTTCTTCTTGATGAGCCGACCAATCATCTTGATGTCAGCGCAATAACGGAACTTAGAAATTTTCTTGTTTCCTTCAGCGGTGCAGTGATTTTTATAAGTCATGACCGTTCATTCATTGATGAAACAGCAACCCGCATTATAGAACTTGATCGTGGTGTCATCTATTCGTATACGGGCAACTACCGCCGGTATATAGCAGATCGGGACCTGAGACGTGAAATAGAGGACAAGGCCAATAAGGCGTTTGATAAAAAACTGTCTGAAGAAGAAATCTGGATAAGACAGGGTGTAAAGGCCAGAAGAACAAGAAATGAAGGTCGTGTCAGAGAACTTAAGCGCATGCGCGAGGAGCGTCGCAACCGCAGGAACCGTCAGGGTACTGTTTCTCTTAATCTCAATGATGCGCAGCAGTCCGGACAGATTGTCTTTGAGGGTGATAACATAAGCTTTGCCTTCAATGATCGCAGTCTGATTAACGGACTCGATATAAATATTCGCAGAGGTGACAAGATCGCTCTTGCCGGACGTAACGGCTGCGGCAAGACCACACTGATAAAACTTCTCCTGGGTGATCTTAAACCTTCATCCGGCACCATCAGAAGAGGTTCGAACATTTCGGTGGCATATTTCGATCAGTATCGCGATGCTCTTGATGAAAGCAAAACGGTTCTTGATAATCTGACCAACGGCCGGACAGAAGTTACAGTCAACGGTCACCGCAAGAGCGTAATGGGATATCTGCAGGATTTTCTGTTTGAACCGCGCCGTGCGTATGTTCCGGTCAGCGCCCTTTCGGGAGGCGAAAAGAACCGTCTTCTGCTTGCAAAAATTTTTCTTAAGGAATTTAATGTTCTGATCCTTGACGAACCGACAAATGATCTTGACATAGAAACCCTTGAGCTTCTGGAGGAACTGCTTGTAGCCTACAGGGGAACCCTGATTCTTGTAAGTCATGATCGCTGGTTTATAGACAATGTGGCAACGGAGCTGTGGTATTTTCAGGGTGACGGCACGATAGAGCAGGTAGTGGGCGGATATGAGGATCTCCAGAGGTACCTTCAGACAAAAAATGATCGGAAGGAATCTAAAAACATAACAGTGCCGGAGCCTGCGGTTTCATCTGTCCGCGAAAAAAGCAGACTTAGCTACAGGGAGGAGAAGGAGCTTGAGCAGCTTCCGTCCGTAATCGCCGAACTTGAGGCTGAGCTTGAAGGGATCCAGCAGATCCTTTCTGATCCTTCGTTTTATACCCGTTCACAGGATGAAATCAGGGAGCAGAATATGAAGGCGTCTGAACTTGAGGAGAAAATAGGCAGTGCATATGCACGCTGGGAGGAGCTGGAGGAACTTAAGAGCCGCTATACAGAAATGAAGAACAGA
Source organism: Succinivibrionaceae bacterium (assembly GCA_016284235.1). Classification (GTDB taxonomy): domain Bacteria; phylum Pseudomonadota; class Gammaproteobacteria; order Enterobacterales; family Succinivibrionaceae; genus UBA2804. Next base: position 3,399 of record JAEEOK010000087.1, on the reverse strand, counting down.
AAGAGCTAGGACAGCTCCTTCTGCGGCAGGGTGAACGTTTATGATCCGGTTCTATTTTCCGTCATGAAAGCTTGTGACGAAGCTTTTCTCCATTTCAGGATATCCAATCTGATCCCTTGCCATGGCAAAGGCTCTGATCATGAATGACATGTTGCGTGCAAGGTTGCGCATGGTCTGCAGACCTTCCAGATCCTTTTTTGCATCATCGGCAGTAAAGCCGTGAACCTGATTCCAGTAGGTACTGGATGCAACAGGCATACTGCTTATGGTGAAGTATTTGTTAAGAGCGTCAAATGTCGCTGTGTTTCCGCCCCTGCGGCAGCTTACTACGGCGGCACCTACCTTCATCTGCTTGCTAAAGCCCGAACTGCTGAAGAAAAGACGATCCAGAAAACTCAGAATTGTGCCGTTGGGTGATGCGTAGTAGACGGGACTTCCTATTACAAGACCGTCTGAATCTCTGAATTTTTCCGCTGTGCTGTTTACAAGATCATCGAATGTGCAGTGTCCGAGCGTTCTGCATTTACCGCAGGCGATGCATCCGCGGATATCTTTGCTGCCTACGTGGATCAGTTCTGTTTCTATTTTTTCTTCATTAAAAACACCTATCATTTCCTGAAGAGCGGTTGCGGTGCATCCGTTGTGATGAGGACTGCCGTTGAGCAATAAAACCTTTGCCATGTTTACTATTCCTTCCTAATGTACAAAATAAACAGATCTATCCTAGCAGAAAGGCAGAATAAAATCATCAGCAGCGGAATTATAACAACAAAGGAGTCATTCCCTGCAGAATGACTCCTTCGATTTCTTCATTTTTTCATGCTACGGACGGGCAATCATTTTTTTCTTCTAGACAGTCTCAAAGCTGCGAGAAGAGTCATGAACATCACCGCCGCAACAGGCATTGAACCTTTATGCTTGCCGGATCTTTCGCCGTATGTTATCTCCGGTCTGCTGTACTCAACAACATATTCCTCGGGGATATCATACTTTTCGTCAGTCGGATCAAACTTGTCAGATGTCAGCAGTATTTCCACATTGGTCGGGTTCTTGTAGTTCTTCCAGTCGTCGTAGTTTTCGTACCTGTAGGCGTTTGCAATTACTGTATTGTTGTCATTTATATCGCCTACATTGTAGATGTAGTAGTATCTGCCGTTGATTTCGCATGAATCGCTGCTGCAGATAAGATCATTGATGGAATAGAACCTGTTCGTATTGTAGTTGTACAGATACGTATCTCTCTGACGAGGGTTTCCCTGAACCACTGCTTCCTGTGAATCCTTGTTGTCAGATACACCGACTATCAGATTGTTGTTGTTGATTGCAACGGCACGGTTGGTTGCTCCCTTGAACGGCACATCCTTGATCGGGGTTGTTGTTTTGTCACTGCTGATATCATAGACAAACATTTCAACAGGATATGAACGGTTCTTGACGGAGTTGTATCTGGCGTTGCCTACAGCTATACCATTGTCGTTGGCATCGGCAAACCACGTGGAACCGAAGTGCTCATCATCCTTGCCCGGACGATCCAGTCCGCTCGGGCGCTTATAGCCTGAAATGTCGGAGAAGGCACCGTCACTGTATTTAAATGTCCAGTAGGTTGCAATGTTGGATGAATCTGCACCTATGTCATCAGTTGCGGAATATCCGACTGCATAGTATGTGTCGTCAATCTTAATTATTTTTTTTACGTCTGCCGTGCTTATTTTATCCTTTGTCGCGGCATCATAGTGATTAAGATACCTGACATCCTTCACTTCATTATTCTGTATGAGCCAAAGAGCCGCTTTGTTGTGATATCCCGGACAGTTGAGAATGTTGCTTCTGAAGGAATTCTCATTGTATCTTTCGTAGCAGTAGTGATAGCGCTCGTTGTCTGAAATCTGGGTTTCTGATGCTGCACCTCCAACAATCAGCGAACCGTCGTAAGTCTCAAAAGAATCAGAAGCCTGTCCGTGTCCGATCTCTGCGAGCTTTATCATGGTGCCGTTGTTCCAAACCACAGGAAATCTTGCTCCGCCTTCAAAGGAGCGATCCCTGTTGTCAATCCATCCGACAATTACACTGCCGTCTTCGTTGATTCCGCGACGGAAACCGTCAAGATTGGATGAGGTGTCGCCGCCGTTGAGCAGCGAGTAGGTATAAGGAAGATTGTTCACGAGTGAATGGAAGAAACTGTGACCGCGCTGATCGGTTTCATCCGAGCTGTCATAAAAAGCATCACATACCTTGGAATCAAAGATGCAGCCCGGCGTGTATGAAAAACGGTCGCTGAGATCGATTTCGGTAGGTATTGAATCAAAGTAGCTCCACCAGTCGTATTCCTGAGTTACGGATAGATAGTCGTCGCTTTTCTGCGCCAGCTTATAACCGTATTCCCTGGCATCAGAAGAAATTTCTGTTATCTGGAAAAAAGGGGCATCGGCACTTGATGCTGAAGAGGATACGCTGGCAGCAACTACTGCAGCAAGACATGACCATTTGAAATTACTTTTCACTTTGCTTCCTATATACTGTGATCAAATTAACACTAATTATACAACATTATCAAAGCTTATGTTTATTTTTTGATAGTCTAATACCGGTCGTTTCTGTATAGAAGATTTGCAACTGCGATAAAGCTGTACCTTACCGGTATGAAACGCAGAGCGTCCGTATTATAGATGGTGTTTCATCCTTTCGGTTTTCAATATCAGATCTATTCTGACATTCACTAAAAAAGGACTCATTGGTTGTGTAACCTTTTTCATACAGATTCGTTTTAATTGTTGAATGTAATGTAATTTTTTGCATATCAAAAAAAGTAGAAGGAAAATTCTTATGCGGGATATCGATCATAGAGAGCTTATAAAAAATTTTGGTTTGGAAATGGGAATGGATCTTCAGCTTGATGATGACGGATTCTGTCAGCTTGTTATTGATGACAGCCGGCTGATCAATGTCAGATCCCATCAGGATGACGGTCTTATAATTCTCTCTGCACCTGTAGCAGAGGAACTGCCGGATCCTGTCAGTTATCCTCTAGTTCTGGAGCTTCTCGATTATGCTTTGGGCCCGTGTTTTCTCAAGGGTGGAAACTGTCCTGTAGTAGGTCGTGATTCTGAGTCTGATGCAGTTGTCATGTACATGGTTGTAACAGCATCTGTTCTTTCAGAAAAAAAATTTATTGATATTTTTACAGAATTTTTGTCCGAAATAGAAAGCTTTGATGAGATGATTTCAGAAAATTTCGCTGGAAATTCAGATTTTTCTTCAAAATCGTTAGATAGTAATCTTAACTTCCCTGGTGTATTTTCTAAGCACCCGATTTTTTCTAAAATATTACTCCACTTCTAATCATTGATCAATCCTGTCACTACCTGCATTTACCAGTATATCACTTTTCAAAATATTCCT
>JAEEOK010000086.1 GCA_016284235.1 Succinivibrionaceae bacterium | reverse complement strand
TAATTCTGAAACTCTCTAAATGAAGCATATCTCAAAAGATATTTGTCATCTATAAGATCCGCATCTGTAAGAGCTTTCTTTCCTTCATCAGTCAAAATGAATTTTGCCCTCTCAGGGCTTTCAACTAACCCTGCCTTCTTTAAATAAGTTCTAGCCCAACCAATCCTATTCTCGAAAATTGATTGCTTGCCGCTTGGTAATTTTTCAGCAACATCTTCATCCGACAACCCCATATGATGGATAACATCTTTCTTTATGTCTTTAAAAACATGAACCTGTCCATCCTTAAGAGCCTTTATAAAAGGGGCATAAAATGCTTGATAATTAGGTAACGCCATAGTAACAATCCTTAAACATGAACTTGATCTTGTTGTTTATCTTCTTCACTTGCCTTAAAGCTTCTGCCAATACCGAAATACTTCTCAAAGAACGCTTTTATCTTTTCGATGATAGTCTGCTTCTTTTCTGTGCGATTTCCACCACCGAATCTGCTAACCGGAGGCATCATTTTATCTATGTCTGTGCCAACGGTTTTTACTTCTCCTTCCCGGAATGCATTCTCCAGAAATCTACGGGTTTCTTCCGGCTTTAACTTTTCTTCCTGAATAAGTTTTTCCAAATCAGCTTCACGCTGTTTTACCACATACTCATTCCACTCATTCATCACATCATCAACTTCATTGATACCGGAAATAAACGCTTCGATAAGTTGCTTCTTGCTACGCAGTTCAGGACTGGCATCAATAGCTTTTTTGATGGTGATAAGAACTTCCTTGTCCTCACAATGTGTGTCGTGAAATTTCTTAACCAGCATAAGGATGTAATCAATGTTAATTTCGATCTGTTTAATCAGCTCGATTTCAAAGACAACATCATCCGTAATGTCTTTAGCTTCGTGATCTTTTCTCTTCCGTTTCCATTCGTCCGCAAGATCCTGGTAGCGGCCAAGGTAGTCCTGCAAATCACGTTCTGACAGAATGTTCTTATCCTTAAATTCATCAAAGGAAACCAGGAGGTTCCGCATCCGCAGAATTGCACCGAACAGTGCAATGAAATTCTTTTGGTTCTGTTCGCCAACGATCTGAGGCTCAGACAAAGGATACTTTTGAGTGAGCTCGTCAATCATATCAACATAGCCAGGCTTTTCTTTGCCGTCATCAGTTGTATACCCATGGTAGTAATCCTTAAAACTACGCATAAGTACAATACCGCTGGCATTCTTATCACCAAATAATGAGATAGCTGCATCAACCCGCTTCTGAAGATTACGGAAACAGACAATATTGCCGAAAGTCTTAATGCTGTTCAGGATGCGGTTGGTACGGCTGAAGGCCTGAATGAGGCCATGCATCTTCAGATTTTTATCAACCCACAGTGTATTCAGAGTAGTGGCATCAAAACCGGTAAGGAACATGTTAACCACAATGAGTAAATCCAATTCCTTATTCTTCATGCGAAGAGACACATCCTTATAGTAATTCTGGAATTTATCGCTGGACGTATCGTAGTTCGTATGGAACATCTGGTTATAATCCTGAATAGCGGATTCGAGGAAGTCTCTTGAGTTCTGATCAAGAGCTGATGTATCTTCTGAATTCTCCTCATCCAGCATTCCCTCGACTTCTTCTTCGTTGGCAGCATAGCTGTATATAACAGCTATCTTCAGATTCTTTGTTGGATCGCCGTTGATGATTTTTCTGAACTCGTCGTAATACATCTTTGCCATTGGAACAGAAGCTACAGCGAAAATAGAATTAAAACCGCTCAGTCTCTGCTTTTGCTTAATTTCTTCTACCTTACCTCTTGCAGCCGATGCTACCTCTCCAATATTGGTAAGTGCACTAAACTCGTATGTCTTATCACCTCGATAAGTTTTCTGATCGAAGTGGTCAAGAATATAATTGGCAACTTTTGAAACTCTTTTCGGATCTTCAAACACCTTCCTTCTGTTTATATCCCATACTTCTTCATCGTCAATGTCAGCATCGATATCCATGGTTTTTATGTAATCAACACGGAACGGAAGTACGTTTTTATCATTGATGGCATCTACAATTGTGTATGAATGAAGGCGATCTCCAAAGGTCTGTTCTGTTGTGAAATAATTGAGTTTTTTCCCAGAACTGGCATTCAACGGGAAGATAGGAGTTCCGGTGAAACCGAACATGTAATACTGTTTAAAATGCTTTTCCACAGCCTCATGCATTTCACCAAACTGGCTACGATGACATTCATCGAAAATGATAACCACCTGCTTTGAATAAATGTCATGGCTTTTGTTCTTTCTGATGAAGGTGGAAAGCTTTTGAATTGTGGTGATAATAATATGAGATTTATCATCACCAAGCTGTCTTTCAAGAACTGCCGTAGATGAATTGCTGTTTGCGGCTCCCTTTTCAAAGCGGTCGTATTCCTTCATGGTCTGATAATCCAGATCCTTTCGGTCTACGACAAAGAGAACCTTATCTATGAACGGCAGTTGAGTAGCCAGTCGTGCCGTCTTAAATGAAGTTAGGGTTTTACCAGAGCCGGTGGTATGCCAAATATACCCGCCTCCGGCAATATCACCGTACTTCTTGTAATTATGAGCAACCTCTATACGGTTAAGAATTCGTTCAGTTGCAGTGATCTGATACGGGCGCATCACCATCAGCATTTTTTCTGATGTGAACACGCAGTATTTGGTTAAGATATTTAGAATTGTGTGTTTTGCAAAGAAGGTTTTAGTGAAATCAATAAGATCCGGAATAACCCTGTTCTCAGCATCCGCCCAAAACGAAGTAAACTCAAAACTGTTACTTGTCTTACCCTTCTTGATATTTCTTGAAGTAGAATCCTTGATTGCGTTATTCCTGGTACTGTTTGAATAATATTTCGTATTTGTGCCGTTTGAAATAACAAAAATCTGAACAAACTCAAACAGACCACTGCCAGCCCAAAAAGAGTCTCGTTGATAACGTTCAATCTGGTTAAAAGCCTCACGAATAGCCACGCCCCTACGTTTCAATTCTATATGAACAATAGGAAGACCATTGATGAGGATTGTAACATCGTAACGGTTATCATAGGTCGCACCTTCTGCTTTACCGAGCACATACTGGTTTATTACCTGAAGGGTATTATTGTGGATGTTCTTATGATCAAGCAGAGTTATATTTTTGGAGGTTGAGTCATCACGCTTAAGAACCTGAATATAATCTTCCTGAATCTTTGCAGTCTTTTCAGCAATATGTTCATTTGGATTTGCAATGGAAGTCTTAAAGAAACGTTCCCATTCAGTATCAGAGAATTTGTATTTATTGAGTTCTTCCAAACGAACACGAAGATTTGCAATTAAATCAGACTCAGAATGAATAGGGAGATAGGTATATCCTTGCTCACAGAGCAAACGGATAAATTCCTTCTCTAAAGCAGCCTCGGA
>JAEEOK010000085.1 GCA_016284235.1 Succinivibrionaceae bacterium | reverse complement strand
GCGAAATGATGGATGATCTGTCATCCGCATGGAGAATGACTGATGCGCCTTTAAATGTACCGGCATCATCAGATGACGAATACTGGGTTCATACCCTCAATACAGTAATGGAAACATTAGAAAAGTTAGGACTTTCAGTTCCTGCAGCAAAAACTGAACCAAAGAAAAGAGGAAGAAAGCCCAAGGTAAAAGAACAGTCCGAAACAACACCTCGTAGACCGAGGGGGAGACCAAGAAAGGTTACAGTTTTACAAAACACTGAAAATTAGAGGTTATAGTCCGTAGAATTGTGAAACTTTTAATATAGCATATGTGAATCTGCGGCATCCAGGCCTGCTCCAGAGTCAGCGTGAACATTCCGTCATTATCGAGAATACCTTCCTCACCGCCGAGACCAAGTTTTCTGACCAGTGATAAAACCAGTGTCTTTGCTGAATCAAGACTCATAACTGCTCCTCTATTGTTTGAATGAAAAACGCCGGCCGAGCTGGTCTTTATCTTTGCAAAGAAAACGAATTGCCAATAACATTGTTACAATACTTACCAACTTCTGCACGAAAATTAATACAGAATCTAAGCGTACTTTACATTTTTACAGCTTCAATTGAATCTGCACTTAGTGCATCCCTGCAGGGCACAGTTTATTTGAATGAGAATACCGCTGTGCCACATCCGATGAAACAGACATAGTATTTGATGATGCAGTGAAAATCATCAGATCCAGCTGCAACTAAACCGGGTGCAAACACAAAATACATACATCAGATACAGCAACAGAGATCATGAATTCTCAGGGACTTCGGGAAAAGCTCAAAACTGCAGCATTAAAATCAGGTCTCAACATAATAAAAACCAGACTGTTCAAAACATCCGAGAACTGCGGACATCTGAAGAGATAAGATTTGTTCACTACGCAATCAGCATCTGATTCTTCAGAATTGGGGAAACAAAAGACTGTCTTGTGGATACATTGGGTCTGGACACACTGTTTTGCCCTGATTTGCAGTACTCAGCAGCGAAAAGGAAATAGAATCAGGGGATACAGTCGACGGAATTGATGACGGAGAAATGACGGATGAAGTAAGATGGAAAGTTCAGTATGAGGATTCTCTGATACAGCCGTCACGAAATGTGCTTGATATCAACACGGGGGAAATATGCATCAGGTAACAGGTAAACAAGCAAAAATTTTTATCTTGGTTCATTAAGATATATGTCAGTAGCAACAGTAGACTGATGCTGTAAAAATAACGTTTTTTAGTTTTGATAATGTAACCAAGTCAATAGATTAATACTTTGAATGATTTTCAGATGCAGGGAAATGCTTCTGAAAACAAAAACGGTAATGTTTCAGATATCAGCAAAAGAACTGTAGAGAAGCCTCCTGTCATGGCATCTGTTTCAGGCGAGCAGCTCCTGCTGAATGCTAAGATTCACAAATATGAAGGATTGAGCAGAAATCAGTCTTACGCTCTTAAAAAGCTGAGTCTGTCCAGGGTCAGTGATTATCTGGGTAACCTGTTGAGCACAGTTGGTACATCCATGGTGAAGGGATTCAGGGCAATTAAGAATTTGTTCTCAAAAACTCACAAGCCTATGCCTACAGTAATAGAATTGAAGGAAATGAAGAGCACATTCTCAATTGACCTCAAAGATAACGGCGGTGACAAAGCAGCGGAAAGCATTAACTACAAGTATTTCAAGAATATATACACCCTCGGCATCGGAAGTATGGGTGATCAACCGTATGAAAGCAGAGGGGCGTTTTACCGGGCTCTGTCGGAAAAGCACGGTGACACCGTTTTCAAACCGTTTGAAGCTATGGTGGATAAGCTGTGTGTCAAGCTAGGCTCCGGAGACGCAGCAAAAGGTCAGGAGGCATTCAAGAATGCCGTTGCTTCCATCAGCGGCTCCTTTGATCCTAAGAACGGACTGTATGCCGAGCTGTTCTCATGTTTGTTCAGGAATATCAGTGATGCTCCTGATAATCTGAAGGATACAAGTGACAAAAGTCCAGCTGATATTCTGAAGTTTATTGATAAGCAGCTTCGAGGAATTGTCGGATCCCGTATTCTCGGATCTTCAGGTTCGGTGAATTTTGTATCTCAAAGCATCAGCTACAAGGATTTCAAGGATGTATATACCCTGGGTATCGGAAGCATGGGTGATCATCCGTATGAAAGCAGAGGGGAATTTTACCGGGTTCTGTCAGAAAAGCACGGTGATACTATTTTCAAACCGTTTGAGGATATGGTGGATAAACTGTGTGTCAAACTCGGCTCAGGTGATGTGGCGAAGGGACAGAAGGTATTCAAGAATGCCGTTACTTCCATCAGCGGATCCTTTGATTCCAAGAACGGACTGTATGCTGAGCTGTTTTCATGTTTGTTCAGAAATCTCAGCACTGCTCAGGATTGCCTGAAGGACACAAGTGACAAAAATTCTGCTGATATTCTCAATTTTATTGATCAGCAGCTGCGTGGAATGGTCGGTTCTCATCTTGCCGGAGTGTCCAAAAATGCCGAGCTGCCTGGTAACTCTGCTGCTTCTGCTCAGTCGCAGCTTCCACCTCTGAACAAGGAGGTGGCAGCTAAATTCTTATTTAAGGCAGTGCCCGGTGCTGAGCAGGATGGAGGGATAATTCTTGCGGCATACAAGGATAAAAACGGCGTTAGAGCTCTTGTAAATCATTTTCTTAAGGATCAAGGACCAGATTTTATCCGGACCCATGGAAAAGAAGCAACAGTTGCAATGGTTTCTAAACTTACCGGAATTCCTGTAGAAAAAATAAATACTGATACGATTACCAGATGCATGCTAAACGCTCTGTTTATTGATGGTTCAGAGTCAGGAAACAAACTGAAGGAAATGCTGGATAACAACGGGACTGTGAAGGATTTGGAGAATCTGATCAATGAGAGGTTGAAAGAATTTGAAAAATATGTTCAGGATCCTTCCAAACTGCCTGATCTTGCAGTGCCTGCAGCTGAGAATCCTGTGGCAGGTTCCCGCAAGCCTGTTCCAGGGCCGTATAAATGCGAAGTTGATATAGACAGATTTGCAAAAGATGGCGACACTTTACAAATGTGCGGAAACTGGATTTCATCTCCGGAGGCAGGATCATATTCTGTACTGTCTTATCCTCAGCGTCTTGATCCAGCGGCATCAAGTGTTGCTGACATGCTTGAAACTGTTAGAAAATATAAAGAAGGTAAGATAGCTGAAATCAACAGTCAGAGATCGGATGGAGATTATATAGAAAGAACCAAGATGGATGCCTATATTGCTCTTGATGAGATTGCCAATGATTTTGTATCAAAATTTGGTCATGACGCTGTCATAAAGATTCTGAATTCTGTAGGATGCAAGTATGATCCGGAAAACACCACACACGTTTTGGAACTTGGCAGAGTAATTTTTGCTAACTTCCCTAACATGTTTGATGGCAATAGACGCATACTCTCAGGGCTCGGTATGGATGACGGTGTATACAGAGATAATATTGCAGGTCTTGCAGATATCTTCGTTGACGGACTCAATACCTATGCACAGAAACTTGGTTTGCAGCCTCTGAATAAATGATTCTTTCTGCAGGCGGTGATGCAATCAGATCCGTCAGTCATTTCTTCAACTGAGTTTGAAATGACCTGATGCCGGACCGGCCGCATAAGACAGGCCGGTTTATCAGGATCCCGCAGGATGAGCATCAGTCAGCTGAATCTTTTTTCGTTGGCATATTTTCAGCTGTTTTTTCTGTGAGTATGTAGGGACAGAGCTGCCGGCAGTGATCCGGGTCATTTTAATTTCATAAAAAACGATCCATGCAGCTGTGCTGTCATTTACATTGCCGTATAGGTTGCAGTATTTCCATGACGCTGTCAGTCCCGGAATTCAATTGGGTCGGATCTGCAACTCGGGGTTCAGACAAATACGTATCAGAGTCAGAAGTTTATTTTTGCCTGTTTAATTTTCTGTATTCACCGGGAGTCATGGCATAGTACCTCTGGAACATTCTGGTGAAATATGACTGATTGTCAAAGCCGCAGCTGCTGGCGATATCAATGATTTTTTCTTCTGTGTCCCTGAGCATTTTCGAGGACATATCCAGCCTGTGTTCAATAAGAAACATATTGAAGCTTTTTCCGGTGATTCTTTTAAAGAGCATCATGAAATGACTTTCTGAAAGACAGCACTCCCGTGCGGCGTCTGCGACAGATATCCTATGTTCATAGTGATTGATTACTGCGTTAACTGCAGGCTTGATTTTGGAGAATTCCATCCGGAATTCATCGGCCGTTTTGCCGGCTTTGATGGCATTCTGGCTGAGAATCTGAAAAATCATGAAAAGACAGCCCATAACACCAAGCTGAAAATCCGCATAGCTCTGATGTCTGTTTTCAATGAGTTCTTCAAGATAGGGGGACAATTTCCTGTTCAGAGGTGTTCCTTTTCCGGCTGTTTCCGGAAAAATAACGGTTCCGGATGATATGTCTCTGATTTTTTCCTGATTTTCAGGTTCAAGCACCGGATTTGAGAGAATTTCGGGATGAAAGAGAATGGAAAAAAACTCCGCTTCGGATTCTCCGTACTGCTCAACGCTGTGCGGGTATTTTCCGTTGGTGATCAGAATATCGCCCGCTCCGGCGGCTATCTTCCTGCTGCAGATTGTAAACAGAGCGATTCCGCTTTTTATGTATGTGATTTCGATTTCGTCGTGCCAGTGGAATGGAAAGCTTCTTATAAAATACGGAATTATTGAATGGTAGATGGAGTAGGCAAAGTTGTCCTTTCCATGCTTCTTGTTCTCGTGGAGCAGTCTGGGACTATTCATGTGAAACTGTAGGTTTTAAAACGATCTTCATTGAAGAATAATAGGATTGTGCTAAATTGTAAAGAGCATCATGACAGATTTCACTCACAGGCAGACGTAAACTGGTATCAGGTTACAGCATAAATAAGGAGCAAAAAGCTATGATGTACGAAGGAATCAGTCATAAATGCGGCTATAACGACTGCTACTGCCTTGACAGTGATGAGCTCAGAGTCAATCTTCATGTCAACCGTCATGTGACGAAGGCGGTTCTTATCTGGGAGGATCCGTATATCAGCGGAATTTCAGGGGTATATTCCTGGGACGGAAAGCCTCTTGAAATGACTGTTTCCAGAGAGCTTTTATTCGAAAACATTTATTCTGCCACCGTGAGGCCGCCTTATAGGAGAATTCAGTATTATTTTCTTCTGACCTTTGATGACGGCGGGAGCAGAATTCTCCTTGAGGACGGATTGTATGATCCATCTTTTATAAATCGTCTTGATATGGCCCGTCATTTCTTTAAATTTGCATGGATGAATGAATCAGATATCTGCAGGCCTCCGCAATGGGCGGAAAACACTGTCTGGTATCAGATATTTCCGGATCGTTTTGCCAGGGTTGAGGACGGCTGCGGTGCTGCTTTTGAAAAATGGGATGATGTCTTTGTAAAGAATCACAAATGTCTTTACGGCGGCAATCTGACGGGGGTTATGAGCAGGCTTGACTACCTGTCGGATCTCGGGGTCACCGGGATATACTTCAATCCGATTTTTAAAAGCCAGGCCAATCACCGTTATGACACCACCGATTATGAGATTATTGATCCAGTATTCGGTACCAACGCTGAGTTTAAGGAATTTGTCCGGACTGCTCACAGGCGTGGCATAAAAATTATGATCGATGCCGTGTTCAATCATTCCGGTACAGAATTCTTTGCCTGGAGGGATGTACTTGAGAAGGGAAGGGATTCAAAATATTTTGACTGGTACTATGTCAATGATCCGGACAGACTGCGGAAGAAAGGCAACACAAAGGACGGCCGCTTCTACTCCTTCGCCTTTGTGGCGGAAATGCCGAAGCTCAATACCAACAATCCTGAGGTTGTAAACTATTTCACCGGTGTATGCAGAAATTGGATTCGTGATTTTGATATAGACGGCATCAGGTTTGATGTCGGTAATGAGATTTCGCATCAGTTCATAAAACATCTGCATAAGGAACTTAAGAAAGAAAAGCCGGATCTGTTTCTTCTTGGAGAGATATGGACCGATTCAGCCCCCTATCTTGAAGGTGATGAATACGATTCTGTCATGAATTATCCGTTCATGCAGAGTCTAGGCAATTTCTTTACCGACCGGCAGCTTGACGCGGATGATTTTAAACGGAAGATGAATTACTGTTATTCCCTGTACAAGGAGCAGATAAACCGTGTGCTTTTTAATCAGCTGGACAGTCATGATGTATCAAGAATCATTAACAGAGCAGGTTCCTATGATGTGTTCATTCAGGAGCTGACTATTCTGATGACTATGCCCGGGACACCTTGTCTCTACTACGGGACTGAAATTGCTCTTGAGGGTGAAAATGATCCCTGTAACCGCCGCCCGATGCCATGGAAGGATATTGATGCAGGAAAGTATCAGTCTGTTACCGCGGATGTAAAAAGGCTGATAGAGATCAGAAAGAGCAGCGTACTCGCAAGCTCTGCGGATCTTGTCTGGTGTGATCCTCCGGTCTGTTCATCACGTGATCCCGGCGGCACTGAAAAAGATCATCGCTCAAGGCTTATTCATTACCGCAGGGGGCATGACGGAAGGTGCGGCATCTTTATCAATGCAGGAGATGCTGAGGTAGAGCTTTCTTCAGTCGGAGAGGTGCTTTTTGCCCGTAAATACGATGAAGGAAGGCTGAAAGCCGGCGGGGTTCTGGTGGCAATTATGTAGACGTTTGTTTTCACGCGTGTGTTGCTCTTTCAGAACCGGCTGGAACATGAGTCATGATTTAAAAAAACTCACCTGTTTGCTGTCGGTTCTTTACATTACTTGTTTCTGACTGTTCTATTTATCCAGGTGTTCAGTAACAGACACTTCCCCGGTATCTGTTTGAAGGTCACCTGTAGCAGACTGCATTCAGTAAAGGCTGCAGTTTAAACAATCACTGTAAAACTCTGGTCATAAGAAATGAACAGATCCAGCAAAATGGGTAGAAAGTCTGACAGGTTGAACAGGTGTGAAATACAGGTGTGAAATCTTCCTGCAAGATAAGATTTAGGTAGCAGATATGAGTTACTCGAGTTTCCCGGTAGATTGGTTTAATCGAATATTACTGAGTAAGGATGTATCTGATATAAACTGAAATCTTACTGACTTCAAAGTTTATGAACTTGAATAAAAGCTTAATTGAAAGTGTGACGGGTGGTTCCTTTCCACCATCCTCTTTCATTCTTGTTTCTAAACTTTCCTAAAACGCAGGGAGGTAGAAGAAGCAATTATAAGAGGAGTCTATGCGTGAGAACCTTCCGGTGCAGGTGGCTTCTTAGAATTGCAACAGTCCCCCAGTCCCAGGCTCTGCTGTCAGCGCATACAGCATTCCTCATGGCCGGGTATTTATTTACGGAGAATTTGGCGAGTAGCACCCTTTACGAAAAATGAAGGAGGGAGCCCAAAAACGGAAGATCTGAAGCGAATAATTGATGAGGGGATTAAACAGCTTCAGTCGGGCACCGGTATGTTATTTCCCAGTGCTTTTTCACGATTATGAGCCTATACAGTGCCGTTTAGGAGATTAGTTTCCATAATGACGGAAATTCATTTTTAATCCTCATCACTGATTCAGTGAGAAGATTTCCTTAATTTCACCGTCTGTAAGTTCGCCTATCCATTTTTCTCCGGCTGCTACCGTCATATCTGCCAGATCCTTTTTATCCTGGATCATTGTGTTGATTTTTTCCTCGAATGTCCGTGCTGTGATCATGCGGAATACGTTGACGTTGTTTTTCTGACCGATACGGTATGCACGGTCGGTAGCCTGGTTTTCCACAGCAGGGTTCCACCACAGATCATAGTGAATAACAGATGAGGCGGCGGTAATATTGAGTCCCGTGCCAGCGGCTCTTAAGGAAAGAACCAGGATTCTGTTCTGGCGATCGGTCTGGAAACTGTTCACCATTCTGTCACGCTGCTGGGCGGAAAGCTGACCGTGCAGAAAATCGGCGTTTATGCCGAGATGCTCCTTTATCCAGTGCTGCAGCAGTTCTCCGGTTGTGGTGTACTGGGTGAATATAATGGTTTTCCTTCCGGCCTGCAGCTGTTCCTCAAGGAGTTCCATGAGCATTTCACCCTTGCCAGATGCGTCAACGGAACTTTTCTCCTTGCCGGTATAGCATGACGGAGCATTGCAGATCTGCTTTAATGCGGTGATCATGCTCAGAACCATGGCGCGGCGCTTCACTTTGCCGGAATCAGTTCCGTCCTGATTCGCATCCTGCAGATCCTGGATTGTTTTATCCACAACCGACTGGTAAAGAGCCGCCTGTTCGGTGCTCAGAGTGCAGTACTGATCGGTAACAATTTTTTCCGGCAGATCACTGATGATTGACTTGTCTGTCTTCATGCGGCGCATGATAAACGGTGCAGTGAGTTTCTTGAACTGCTCCAGAGTTTTGCTGTCACGGCGGGATTCTATCGGTTCGGCAAATGTCTTGTTGAAAAAGTCAGCACTTCCGAAAAGTCCCTTGTTGGCAAAATCCATGACGGACCAGTATTCAAGCAGTCTGTTTTCCACCGGTGTGCCGGACATGGCTATGTGGCAGTCAGCCTTGATTGCACAGACAGCCTTTCTTGTGTCGGTGCCGATGTTCTTTATGTGCTGAGCCTCATCTATAACAACAAGCTTCACATTCTCCTTGGCCAGAAGATTTTTGCCGGATCTGATTTTTCCGTAGGTGGTGAGTATTACATTGCTGTCCGGTTCTGCTGTTTCATTGTTTCCGTATATGACACTGTACTTAAGCCCTGGTGCAAAGCGGTTCATTTCCTTCTGCCAGTTGAGCAGCAGTGTTTTAGGTACTATCACTACAGCCTTTTTATCCTTCAGCTCATTGTTCAGTCTCATATTCTCAAGTACTGAAATGACCTGAAGTGTTTTACCGAGACCCATGTCATCGGCAATAATCGATCCCATGCCAAGATTCGCGTTCTTGACCATCCAGCTGTAGCCGTTTATCTGATAAGGTCTGAGTTTTGCTCTGACTGTCGGCGGTACCGGAATGTTTTCAGGAGTGAACATTTCCCTGATTTTCTGTTCAAGCTCCGGAGTAAGAACAACCTCCGTGCCGGAAAAATCCCCCGCCAGCGCGGCCATTAGCAGGCTGTTGCTGCTGATGCGTTTTTCGGCAAGCTTTTTCTGTTTGAGGATGTTTTTTACGTCATCAGCGGAAAAGAACAAATACTGATCCTTGAAATAAACTATTCTGTCGGTCTGATTCAACAGTTCTTCAAATTCATTCTCGGTAAGAACGGTATCACCGATGGCATATTCCCAGCTGAAATCCAGCATTTCCCTGAGAGAAATAAAGCCCAGGCCGCCTTTTGGTGCGGTGTCTGCCGATATTCTTAGTCTCATTTTCGGTTTCAGCAGTTTCTGGAGACATTTTGGCATGACAATCTGACAGCCAACAAGTCTCAGAACCGGTATGGATTCCGTGAGAAGCTCCTTGAGCATATCAAGATCAACAGTGAGGGAGTCAGGCTTTCTGTTCAAGAGAAGCTTTAAAATCCGGCAGAACATGGAAAGTTTTCCCGCCAGACTGATGCAGTCGAAAAAATCCTCTGATGAAGAATCAGCGATAATTTCTTTGATGTTTCTGAATTCATCCGGTTTTGATGCATTTGCGATTTCAAACTCCACCGAAAATCTGTCGTCCACTTTTTGGGTGCTGTGTTCTGTCATTCTCAGTCTCGGGATCAGATTTCCTGTTACCGCATGAAGAGGCGCAAGCCATGTCTGAAGGGATGTATATTCTCGTTTTAAGCTTTTTACAGGAAGCGGATCTGCCGGTGTATCAAAAAGAGCCAGCATGTAACTGTCCTCTATATCACCGTCGGTGGCTTTGAGACAGAACATATTCTGTATGAAAGCGGAGATGAAGCATCCCAGAGCGGTAGCTCCGGCGAAGGTGTCAGACACGTTCTCATTCAGTTCTTTAAAATCTATATACCGCACAGACAGTTTCTTAAGATATGAACCGAGTTTTCTGCAGATTGTACGGATTTGCGGTGATATTACGGCAGGGATCCATCTCGCTGCGAATGCGCAGGATGATTCTTCTGCAGTGATTTTGTTTTTCTTCTTGAATTCAATGCCTGAAGCGTCGTCAAAGTCAATTATCTGCGGAATGACGGCTTCTTTTGCGATCAAATTCAGTGCCATGAATTCAAGCCTGTAGCTTAACTCCTGCTCAATGCTCAGTTCTCTTATCATATCCTCTCTGATCGTGCCGCTGAGCATCAGAAACGGATCTGCTCTGTCATGGCGGAAAATGATACCCTGCGGTGTATACATGACAACAGCGTTCTGATTTTCCTTCAGTATCTTGTTTCTCAGCGCTGCAGCCTTTTTGAGTGAAGAGTCACTTGCCATGGCATAAATGATCGAACCGAACTGTTTCTTCGCCTCCTTCTGAGATAATGTTGGATTGCTTTTATCGAACAGATTCTCTCTGTCCGGAGCCTTGAGACTTTCATTCGGATCAGACAGACCGGTTTTCAGAATCTTTGCCGCCGCCTTTGCTGCAATACCGGTCAGAGCTGAGTATTTTTCCCTGAATATCGAACTTACGTGTCCTGGAGGATTTTCAGTTAGCAGCTGAAGCAGATCCTGCCCCAGTTCCTGTATCGGACTGAACGTGAGTTCTGCTATTCCTCTCATGATAGCCTCATCATCTGCCGGCTCTTCATCCTTTTCATCGCATGCTTCTGTACTGACCCCTGAAGTTGCAAGATCATTCCATTTAGGTACAGCGGATGTTGCCGCTGAATCGATATTGATTCTGCGTTTTTTGAGTTCCTCCAACAGATCTATTCCTCTCAGTCTGAAAAGAACAAACGGATCTGCATCGATTTCCTGGCTCATTATGTAGATAACAGCAGCCAGATGCTTGCATGGCACGGCGTGGTCGGGACAGCTGCACCGCATTTTGAAATCGCTCCATTTTTCTGGAAAGATCTTTATGCTGTTGTCAGCAGCTATTTTCAGAATCTCAGGATCAAGCACACGGTTTGCAAGGGACGCTATTATGTGAGGCCTGCTCATTATGGCGTTCATAAGAGTATTGGTTTTGTCCTTAATCATGGGAACAGTTATTGTTACCCTGTAGTAGCTGGCATAGTGTCCGGTTACCTCGGCTGATATCACGTTGTCTTCAATGGAAATTTTTCTCACTTTGCCGGTGTTGGCGTATGTAGCTCCTCTTGGAATGCGATTGGCGTTGTCGATTTTGCTCAGCGCCTCAAGCCACTGTTTTCCCCACCATGTTGTGCCGTAGGATGCCCGCATAATTACTTTTCCTGTTCTGATAGAATGTTCGACAGACAGCGTAACATTAATTTTCCATGACAGAATGAAAGCAGCGACATCACATGCAGAAGGCTGCATGATTGTCCGTCTGTAAAGATGCATTACTGGGACTGAAAGTTCTAGAATGCACGTTCATCACATTTTTGCTACTGTCTATCCAGTTGTTATATAATAGTATATCCGAAATTGTGTCGGTATTATTAGTTTTTGCCAGCGAGAATTCCATGTCTGACTCAAATAAGAAACAAGATAACAAGATTCCAGAAAATGAAGAAGCAAAGACCGGAACCAGCAGCACTGATGCAGCTGGCAGACGCGGTTCGAAGCAGAAGACTTCAGACGGTGAGAATATAGAAATCCTTGAGGAAAAGGAAAACAAGGTTGAAAGGGAAACCCAGAAAAACGCAAGGGATGTGAGCAAGGTTAGGGACGAACTCAAAAGAGAGCGCCAGTTCAACAGTTATGTCAGTTGGCTTGCGGTAATCAATTTTGCTCTGCTTGTTCTTCTGATAATGGGCATTTATATTTATGAAAGTTCCAACAATGCCAAAATCAAAACAAGGATGTTTGATATTAGAACGGGCGTTCAGAGAACTGAAGACAGACTGCAGAGTCTGAGCGAATTTTCCAAGGCCGATTCAATCCGGATCCAGAATCTTGCAAATCAGGTCCAGGAGGAGGAGGATCGGATTCTTGCTCTTGACAAGCAGCTCGGCAGAATTCAGAGTCGCGTTGATACGGCTCTTGAGCAGATCAGCAGTGCTCCGGCGCCTGAGCAGAAACCTGCAATAAAACTTACGGATCCCGAGACCCTTCTGCTCAATGAGGCGCATTATCTTCTCAAACAGGCATACCGTAAGGTTTATCTTGAGCATGATGTCGCTGTTGCGGTAACGTTGCTAAGAGATGCCGATCAGGTGCTTGCCGAGGTTGATGATCCGAACATTATTGCAGTAAGAAAGGGCGTTGCCACTGATATAACCAAACTTTCAAGTCTTGAACCGGTTGACAGTGAAACGCTGGTTATAAGACTTTCCGCAATGGAGGAGAATATCAAAAATCTTCCTGTACTAGGTTACAAGGTAAACTTTAACGGCACCGGCGGGGGTGACGATATTTCCGAACCTGCGGAGGTTACGGATAACATTGCCGACTGGAAGGACAATCTGTTTAACTCAATGAACAGTTTTTTCGGCAGTCTCATGGTTATCAAAAAGAATACATCCGGACATCATCAGTTTCTGAGTGCCGACGAGGTGGCCATTCTTCAGGACAAGATTACTCTGATTCTTATGCAGGCGCAGCTTGCCGTGTATTCACAGCAGCAGACAGCATATGAGCAGAATTTGATCCGCGCGGCAGCTCTGATTGAGGAATACTGCGACAAGGAGGATGCTTCAACCATCCAGGTTCTCAATGAGATAAATTCTCTTCAGTCCCAGAGTGTAATATTTATCGGGGTGCAGCAGTTTGAGAGTCTGAATCAGCTTCGTGAATTCTACAAAAAGAGCGGCAGATAGGAGATTTCCATGAAAAATGTTATTTTCAGTCTGCTGTTCTGTGCCGCGGTTATCGCAGCGCCTATGGTGGTGGATAAGCACGGATATGTTTTTATCAGTGTAGGTGAGTACACGATAGAAACATCACTTCTGGTTCTGGTTATCGGGATTCTTGTTCTTTATGCTGTGATGGCAGTGATTTTCAAACTTCTCGGTAAACTGTTCAGTGCTCACAGATCTATCCGTTCATTCTTTGGACGCCGCCGTGAGGAATCAGCCAGAGAAAATCTCTACTTCGGTCTGATTGCCCTGCTGGAGCACCGCTATGAGGAGGCTCAGCATCTGCTGATTTCATGTACTCACTCCAGACACAGATCCGTTGCAAGTTATATTATCGCCGCGGAGGCGGCAGCCAAGAACGGGGATGAGGAGTCATGCCTTGAGAGTCTGAAAAATGCAAGGATGCTGGAACCGAGATCCGATCTTGCGTGTATACTTCTTGAATCCGGTCTTTATGCCAGATCGGGCAAGTATGAAAAGGCCATAGATGTTCTTGAGCAGGCTGTAAAGGTATATCCTCTTCATCCTGCCGTATACCGCAGTCTCGGTGATCTGTGCCTTATTTGCAAGGATTACGACCGGATGCGCAGCATTCTGCCCCAGATTAGAAATATCCGCAACTATCAATATGAAGACTATCTTAGAATTCTTGTTACCCTCTACCGCTACGATCTGGATCAGACAGATGACGCAGACAGGATCCTGAGCATGTGGAACGAGGTTGCTAGATCCATCAGAAAGGAGCCGGCGGTTCGCGGTTTGTTTGCAAGGAGGCTTGCCTGTGTCGGCAGGATCCGTGAGGCCGAGGAGATTCTTGAGGAAGGTTTTCGCAAGTCTGATGTTGATTCCATGCTTGAGGAGGTTGCCGCCTGTGATGTGGCTCTTCCGTCCATTCGCAATTATCTGGTTCTGCTTGAATGCAGCGCTGAAAAGAACAAATGCAGTCAGGACAAGCTTTACCGCGCTCTTGCCAATCAGTTCCTTGCCGCCTGCGACTATCCTTCATCCATAGAAAGATTCCGCAAGGCTATAGCGATCTCTCCGCAGAATGAGGATTATGTGAAGATTTCAAAATGCTACGAGGCTGAACGCCTGTTTGAAAAGACTGACAGCACTTTGAACAGGGCCGAAGGTTGATTAATGCCGGATAATATTCCTCTTAGCCTTATAATTGAACGATATCTCAGGATCACAGAGTCCAGAACCAGACGAGCCGTTGCCTGTATGTCACCGAAGGCGCGGCATTTCTTTGCTATAATTCCAGTACTGCTTCAGTACAATCATCCTATTCTTCCGGGGTTCATTTCCGGAAATACTCCGCACGGCATAAGTGATTTCAGACTGTCCACCTATCAGCAGGATTATCTGGACAGAATGTGCAATGTCGGCAACTGTGATATCCGAAGCTACATAGATAATCCTGCCATTATTTCCCTCTACTGCATGGGCAGTACATCATCTGTCGGCCAGTCATCCGCCTCGGATCTTGATATCTGGGTTTGTCACTCCCATCTTATGAACAGTGATGATGTCCGGAAGCTGGAGCAGAAATGCGGGGTTTTGAGCAATGTTGCCAAAAATCAGGATGTGGAGGTTAATTTCTTCCTTGTTCCCGATAATAAATTCCGCTGTGAAAACAACGCCTCCGTGGACAGCGAAAACTGCGGAAGCGCCCTTCATCTTCTGCTTCTTGAGGAATTCTACCGTTCATCTCTGTGGATGGCGGGCAAGAAACTTGTCTGGTATCTGGTTCCGGAGGAGCATGACACGACAACTGAAAAATATGATGCATATGTGAACACTCTTTTCGGCGATGGACAGATTAAGAGCGGAGAATGGTTTGATCTCGGACCTATCAATCATATTCCGGTTCAGGAGTTTTTCGGTTCGGCCATGTGGCTTCTTTACAAGGGTGTGGATTCACCGTACAAGGCGGTTATTAAAATCATGCTGATGGAATCCTATGCATCCGAATATCCTCAGGTTCAGCTTATCGCCAGTCAGATACGATCCAGAATGCAGCAGTGCGATGATTATGATCTGAGCATGGATTCCTACTACATGGTGTATGAGAAAATATGCAGCTATCTGAACAGAAATGATGACACTGATCGCAGAAGGGTGGTTGAGAACTGTTTTCTTATGAAGGTTGCCGACGGCATAGACGAGAATGACGGCTCCACATACATGCAGTGGCGAATAAACTTTCTTAACGATTTTGTATCCAGCTGCGCCATGGACAGGCGCACTGTCGCACATCTGAGAAACTGCCGCAACTGGAAGATAGCCGATGTGTCCGAAGCCTACGGGATGGTCACCAAAATAATGCTTCAGTGCAGCAACCGTCTGCGGGTTTTTTCCAACCGTGTGCAGAAGCTGGGATCTCCGATAGATATCACTGATTTTCAGATCCTCACACAGAAGCTGAGCAGCGCCTTCGAATACAAGCTGGATAAGATTATAAGAGTTAACCTGAATATCGCGCCGGCCATGAGGGAGAAGAATATATCTCTGGTGTACGTCGCGCCTGGCGGCATCAACCGCAGCGGCTGGTATCTTTTCCCCGCATCTCTTGCTCCTCTTGATCTGGTGCGTCACAAGTATGTCTATTTCAGCCGCAATGCGGTCAATGTTCTGATCTGGGCCGTCGTTAACGGTGTGCTTACATCCGATACCGGAGTCAGTATATCTGAAAATGCCCCAAAGGCGATGATCTACAGTCTTCCGCTTCTGGCCGGTGAACTTCTTGAGTACGGACAGGTGCTGTGCAGGACGGAGGTTTCAAACAGGGATCTTATAGGACCGATGTATTTCAAGAGCCTTTTTCTTCTCCTTAATGTTTCGGACGACATCACCGACGAAGGGGACAAAAAGGAACTGAATCTGCAGAATATAGATGTTTTGTCCTTCGGTGCGGAAAAGAAATCTCTTCTCGGTTCGCTGGATCTTGTGTTTATCAACTCATGGGGCGAGATATATGTGAAGCACTACAGCGGCAGGGAAGAAATAATACGCGGTCTTGCTGAAATGCTCAATATCAGACGTCCTGGAGTTTCCGATGGAGGAATACCGGAATTTAATGTTCTCTGCTACAGCCGCTATTTGACCGGTATTATCCGTCAGCAGATAAGTGATCTGGTGGGTGAGCTTCTGAATATGGCCAACGGTACTGATGATGAGAACGCATCAGTGATCTTCATGATGGGGGATACAAGCTATTCGGCAATACGCAATCATCGCAGCGTGACTATTTCTCCTCTGCGCAATTCCCTTGATTTCTTCAATTCCCTGACTGAATTGCAGGTGCAGATGAATGAGGAGAGAAACGGAAGTCCCTTTCTGGAAAAAATCTACCAGTACGCATGCCGCGGTGTTGTGCAATTTTTTTTCGAGGAGCAGGACGACGGCTGCATGGTTTATGTTATGGATGAAAACAACCAGCTCAAATCGTACAAAAATCAGGAAAAGGATTTTGAGCATATGGTCAGCAGCATCAACCGCTCATACGCTGAACGTAACGTTGGAGCTGAGAACTCTCTGTCGGTAAGCGAGGCTCATTTCGCAGCCCCGCAGTTTTATCAGCTTTTCAAGAAAGGTAATCAGATAGTGGTGGAGAACTATCTGGGACGTAAACTATAATAACCGGCGGGAGCAGAAAATGCCGGGCGGGCGGTGCATAAATCGCATGGATGAGAGGAACTGCAGAAGGTTGCTGACATATATATCAGACGGATCCGGCAGCTGCAGTTGACGGATCCTGTCCTGAGAAATGATCAGCTGAAATGCTGTTGCAGTGTTTTCGGTTTGTTTAATTAAGCTAGCGGAAGCTGGAATACAGAATTTTTTTCTTCTCTGATCCGGTTTGTCTGCTGTTTGGATTTTGTTGATTGCGGATATCTGTATGTTTTTCAAGATATTAACTTTTGTTATGACAGCTTTTTTTCTGACTGCCTGCGGTCTGAAGGGGCCTTTGTATATGCCAAAGGATGAAAGCGCTGAGAAGCCGGCTCAGATTTCAGCTGATGCCGTAAAGGAAGCTCGGGCAGGTGCGGCTGACGAAACCGCGGATGATATCCAGCTGACTGATAAATCGGAAAAAGCAGAATAGCTGAACATGAAAAAATTATAACTTACGTGAAATTATAAGGATTTATTTATGGAATACTCTGATCATTTTGTTTACCGTGGCAATCAGCTCTATGCCGAGGACTGCAGTGTTGCCGATCTTGCAAAAAAGTACGGCACTCCGCTCTATATCTATTCTCATGACAGTCTGAAGCAGGCTTTTCTGAATTATGACACCAACCTTGCTGTTCCTCATACCATTTGCTATTCCGTAAAGGCAAACAGCAACCTTGCCGTGCTTCAGCTGATGGCTTCTCTTGGATCCGGTTTTGACATCGTTTCAAAGGGTGAGCTTGCCAGGGTTGTCGCTGCCGGCGGAGATCCGTCAAAGGTTGTATATTCAGGTGTCGGCAAGCGTGACGATGAAATCAGATATGCACTGGAGAAGGGTATTTACTGTTTCAATGCAGAATCCAAAATGGAACTCAAGACTATTTCTGATGTTGCTGTATCTATGAATTTGAAGGCTCCTGTGGCACTCAGAGTAAATCCTGATGTGGATCCGCATACACATCATCATATTGCAACCGGTCTTAAGACCAGTAAATTCGGTGTGGCCTGGGAGGATGTTCTTAATGTTTATGAATATGCCTCCTCGCTTCCAGGACTTCAGATAAAGGGTGTTGACTGTCACATCGGATCCCAGATAGCCTCTCTTTCCCCGTTTGCTGAAATGGCTGAGAAAATCAGAACTCTGGCGGTAACTCTCAAGGAACGCTACGGAATTGAGTTCATTGATGTAGGCGGAGGTCTCGGGATCAACTATGACAATGACGGTGTTCCGGCAACTGCTGATTATATGAAACTTCTTGAAAGCTATTTCAAGGATCTTGGTTTAAGGCTGGTGCTCGAGCCAGGCCGCTCTGTTGTTGGCAATGCAGGTATACTTGTTACCAGAGTGCAGTATCTCAAGCAGGGTGCGAGCAACTTTATTATTGTTGATGCCGGTATGAATGATATGATCCGTCCGGCTCTCTATTCCGCATGGATGAACATTTCAGAGGTTGATCGCTCCGGTGCATCTTCAGCTGTTAAGTCCACCGTTGTAGGTCCGATTTGCGAGTCCTCCGACAAGCTCGGAGAGGATCGTCTTCTTGCTGTCAAGCAGGGAGATTTGCTGGTACAGTTCTCCGCAGGTGCCTATGGATTCTCCATGTCCTCCAACTACAATTCGCGTCCGCGTGCCGCAGAGGTAATGGTAAAGGGCGACAGGGATTTTGAAATCCGTACCAGAGAAACAGTTGAGGATCTGTGGCGTGGAGAGCATCTCCTCTGATCATTAAAAAACCTGCAGCTTGACAGGATGATATGAAATTTCGTTTTACAAAAATGTACTGCTCCGGTAACGATTTCGTTGTGATGGATGCTGTAACTCAGAGACTTTTTCTGAGTCCTCAGATGATTTCCCGTCTTGCGGATCGGACCAGGGGGATCGGGTTCAGTCGCATTGCTGTGATCGAGCCGCCTTATGATCCTGATTTGGATTTTTTTGTTCAGGTCTATGATCCTGACGGACAGGATGTGAAGGCCTGCATTGATGCGCTTGCCTGCTGTACGTATTTTGTTACTCAGAAGAATCTGACAGTCACCCGTAAACCGGTGGAGCTGAGCTCCCTGAGCGGAGCTGTATCCGGAAAGTGTGATATGTCCGGGGCGGTGACACTCAGTCTTCAGACTCCTGTCTTTGTTCCTGCTTCCATTCCCTTCAGGGCTCAGAATCAGGAGAAAACGTATATTCTTCAGGTGTCCGGCAGAAATATCTTCTGCAGCGCTCTTTCAGTAGGCACTCCGTGCTGCGTTGTGCAGCAGCCGTCCGTGGATGCTGATGAGGCCGTAAAGATATCTCAGGCTCTTAGTTCTCATGAACGGTTTCCGTCAGGCTGCAGCGTCTGTTTTTATGAGACCGTGTCCAGATCTGCTCTCAGAGTGTCTCTTCCCTGCGGAGGAGATGCTGTTGCCGGAGGTACTGCTGCCGCGGTGATCGGGGTAAGTCACGGTTTTCTTGAACCTGCGGTAACTGTTTCTGTGGCTGACAGTCAGCTGAAAATCAGATGGCCTGGTGATTCATCAAGAGTAAGCTGCACTGTCACTCCTTCATTTGTGTATGACGGCGAGATTGATTTCTGACCGGTGCCGCCGGTTTGGCAGTCCGGCCTCCGGTCTGAACTGATGTCAAAACAGTTTTGATCACGGTATATGCCTGCGTAAGTACGGGAGGACGTTCTGGGCTGTGTACATGCAGTCCCTGCCTTCGTTCAGTAGATGGCTGAATTCGCATCCTTATTACCGAGACCGTAAAGATGAAATCGTAAATTCCTGCATAAATGGATATTTGTTTGAATGTTCCTTCAACAGTGTAATCATCTTTCCTGATTATATTCATGCGTTCAACGGGATCGTTTTTTATGCTGTGAATAGATCGGATGTGAAAGATGTGGATTATGATTCTGGATCGTCTGATAGGTTATGTCAGTAACAGATCGGGATAATTGTCACAGCCAAGTTAGTTTGTCATCAAAACAGTCCACTAAATTGTCAAATTCTCAGCTCTAAAATTTTCCTGAGTAAAAGATCCTAATTTTGCCAGTTGTTGTTGCTCTCTTCCTTTGTCAAAAC
>JAEEOK010000084.1 GCA_016284235.1 Succinivibrionaceae bacterium | reverse complement strand
TTTAACCGCACTCCGCTCACGTACAGAATACCTTTTAGGACCATCTCTGCCAGAGTCTTCAACAATAGTATTAACCGGTCTTTTAACCTTTCTGATTTCTTCAGGAACCTTCATAAAAACACCTCTTGTATATAGTCCGTATTATATCATAAACGGACTAACAAAGACATAAAAAAATGATAATTTTGCAAAGAAATCACTAACTTTTACGATAAAACAGGAGTTAAAAAGGCAAATTATTTCCAAAAAACAGGGGAAACAGCTGAATTTTTGATATGATTTGAAAAGAAAAGACCTCAGAACAAGAAGGTTTCTATAGTCCTGAGGTTTGTGAAAGTTTTAATAGATCAAGTAATTTGAGCATCTTAATTCAGTATAAAAAAACAGGCAACTTTTAAATCAATCAGTGTTAAGAATATGGGCTCAAATAAATTGACAGACTACAATACCGCCGGCATTTCAAATTTACCTTTCCTCTGTTAATACCGGCTCAGTCTGTCGATTCATCCTCAACTGTTTCAAGAAGAAAACTAACAGGACGGAATCCGTCATTACAGGAAATCATTGCCGATTTGGGATTCTTCATCCAGCTGTCATAAAAATTCTCAGCTCCGCAGGACAGTGCCATAACAAACGGCGAAACAGAGTCCCAGGCACTGGAGCAGAAACCTTCAGGCTTTTCAATCCCGTCACTGATAAAAATCTGATCCAGCCGCATTGAACACGGATGCTCTATGGGATTTTCATATTTTTCAATCAGATCATCATACCTTGCCATTCTTTTTACCGTGATACGAACTTTTTTCATACAAAACCCGAGTCCTCACCGATTCTTCTTTCAAGCATCTTTACTAAAGCGCTTTTATTTTCATAAGTCACATAATAAACAGCACAGCATCGTAAAACTCAGCCGCCGGTACACCATGTATTTCACAAAAATCCCAGAACTGCAGTCTTATCATTTGCAGAATTACGACCCGCCGCAAAATCAGAAGATCCGGAAATCTGAATTCATGCTCATGACAGATGGGAATACCCTAAATTACGCAAATTTTACAGCTGATGCTCCGTAATCCACTGCAGCAATCCATCGCAGTTCAATTCTCCTGCAGCGACTCTGATAACAACATCTGAAAGTTCTTCCTGTGTATACCCCAGTTCTATACTGTTCAATGCAAGAAATACCAGCATGCTGTGAACACCAATTCTCTTGTTGCCGTCAATAAAAGCGTGATTTTTAATAAGTCCGTACCCCAGTCTTGCAGCCTTTTGCAAAACTGAAGGAAAGGCTTCAATATCGCCAAAGGCCTGAAAAGGAGCAGCAATGGCAGACTCCTGCAAACCTTCATCTCTGATACCGTCAGTTCCGCCAGTCTCCGAAATCAAATGTGAATGAAGAGCAGCAACCTGTTCTTTGGATATTCTTATCATTTTGCCAGCACCTCGTAAGCCTTGCGGTTTCTGTCAATCAGCCTTCCGGAAATCTCCAGCAGCTCATCGTTGCCGGCTAGACGTTCCTTCTCGTACTTGGCAAATTCAACAAGCACATAACGCGGAGCGTTATTTTTAAAAATAACAGCATGCCCGTTCTGATCTGCCATACTGGCGACTTTAGAAAAATTCTGCTCGGCCTCGTCAAAAGAAACAGCGTTATCGCTCATGTCCATGGTTCAATGCTCCTGCTATACTTTAAAACGAACCTGCCAAACCGGTTATAATTCATCCTATTTTAACGCGAAAACTTCAAGTCAGGATCTCTAAGACAAAAAATATAATGACCGGCCGGGATATAAAAAGAGAGGATATACATCAACCAAATAAAAAAGGGAGACAACCGTCTCCCCGAAAAAGGATAAACAGAAACAAACCGATCCTTAGGCCTGCGGACTAAGGAAGGTGCGATAGCACTCGTTGTCGGTTTCATCAAACCAGACATAACCAAGCTTGTTCAGTCTCGTTATAACCTGCTCATACATGGAGTCATCAACCTCTATACCACAAAGCACGCGTCCGTACTCGGCACCGTGGTTACGATAATGGAACAGAGTTACATTGTACTCTGTACCGAGAGTTTCAAGGAACTGAAGCAAAGCTCCAGGATGTTCAGGAAATTCGAAACTGAACAGTCTTTCCTTGAGATTTGATGACGGAGCATGACCGCCGACCATATAGCGCACATGATTTTTTGCAAGCAGATTATCAGTAATATTGCTGACGGTATACCCCTTTCGCTGCAAGTCACCGATTATTACATCAAGCTCGGATTTGCCGCCGTTAAGCTGCACACTCATAAAAATTGAAGCAAGCTCATTGTGAGAATAACGGTAGTTGAACTCGGTAACATAGCGGTTACCAAGATTCTTGCACAACTCAAGGAATGCACCCTTGCGCTCTGGAATGCCGATGGAAAGGATACCTTCCCTCTGCTCACCGACCTCGCATCGCTCGGAAACGAAGCGAAGAGTATGGAAATTCAGGTTTGCACCGGAAAGTATAGCCACCATTTTCTGATCGCGGCAGCGATTCATGGATACATACTTCTTGATACCGGCGAGAGAGACAGCTCCTGCCGGCTCCGCGATTGCACGGGTATCATCGAAAATATCCTTCAACGCAGCGCAAATCTCATCATTGGATACGGTGATGACCTCGTCAATGTTTTCCTTCAGCACTCTGAATGTTTCATCACCGATACGCTTTACAGCAACACCGTCGGCAAAAAGAGAGACACGATCTAGAGTAACGATTTCATTCTTATCCCAGGCCGCCTTGAGACATGCTGATCCCTCTGGCTCAACTGCAATCACCTTGATTTCAGGAAGGATCTGCTTAAGGTAAACAGCAATACCGGCAGCAAGTCCGCCACCGCCGACCTGAACAAACACATGAGTAATATGGGCGTTCTGCTGCAGGAGCTCGCATGCTATGGTTCCCTGACCTGCTATTACATCAGGATCATCATAAGGAGGGATCATAGTAAGATGCTCCTCATTGGCCATTCTTCGTGCTTCGGCATAAGCCTCGTCAAAATTTGAACCGAAAAGGATGGCATTGCCGCCGAATCGTCTTACCGCATCAACCTTGATATCAGGTGTGGTCTTAGGCATAACGATATTGGTTTTCACACCAAGCTTTCTGCCCGAAAGAGCCACACCCTGGGCATGGTTGCCGGCAGAGGCTGCTACTACACCCTTTGACTTCTGCTCGGGACTGAGCTGAGCAATTTTGTTGTAGGCTCCACGAAGCTTAAAAGAATGAACAATCTGCTCATCCTCACGCTTGAGCAGAATTTCATTACCCAAACGATCAGACAGCTTATCCATACGCTGCAGAGTCGTTATCTTAACCAGATCATAAATCGGAGACAGAAGTATCTTTCTTACATATTCAGCCCACAATACAACTTGTTCACTCATTTAATATCAGTCCTCCAGCTTGCTCTTATCACGTGCAGCGCCCTTGTCGGCACTTGATGCAAGTGAGGCATACGCTCTCAAGGCGTATGAAACAACACGATCACGATTAACAGGCTTCCACGCCTTGGCACCCTTTGCCTCCATCTCAGCCCGTCTTCTGGCTAGTTCGTCATCAGATACATCAAGCTTTACAATACGGTTAGGAATATCAAACTCAATGATATCACCATCCTTAACCAGACCGATGGTACCGCCGGAAGCTGCCTCAGGAGAGACATGACCTACGGAAAGTCCGGATGTACCGCCTGAAAATCTGCCGTCAGTGATAAGTGCGCACTTCTTGCCCAGACCCATGGACTTCAGATAGGATGTAGGATAAAGCATTTCCTGCATACCTGGACCGCCCTTTGGACCTTCATAACGAATAACAACAACATCGCCTTCCTTGACTCTGCCGCCGAGAATTCCGCTTACAGCAGCCTCCTGGCTTTCGTAAACAACAGCCGGACCGACAAATTTAAGAATTGACTCATCAACACCGGCAGTCTTTACGATACAGCCGTCAACAGCCAGGTTACCGTAGAGAGTTGCCAGTCCGCCGTCCTGACTGTATGCATGAGCCTTGTCACGAATGCAACCGGCTGCTCGATCTGTATCAAGAGTGTCGTTGTAGCAGTTCTGATGGAACGGTGCATTGTTCACCTGTCCGCCAGGAGCGGCAAGATAAAGCTTCCTAACATCATCTGAAGGAGCACCCATAATGTCATAGCGATCTATCAGTTCTCCGATGGAAGGAGCAGAAACATGCAGTGCATCGCGCTTAATCAGATTTGCGCGATCCAGTTCAGCAAGAATACCCATGACACCGCCGGCGCGATGAACATCTGAAACATGATATATGTTAGTTGAAGGTGCAACCTTGCACAGATGAGGAACAACGCGTGAGAGACGGTCAATATCAGACATGGTGAAGTCAACACCTGCCTCCTGTGCAACTGCAAGAAGATGAAGCACGGTATTGGTGGATCCGCCCATGGCTATATCCAGGGACATGGCATTTTCAAAAGCTGATTTGGTTGCAATGGAACGAGGAAGAACCTTCTCGTTGTCATTCTCGTAATAATCCTTTGTCATTTCAACAATACGGCGGGCAGCCTTAAGGAACAGATCCCTGCGAGCCTCGTGAGTGGCAAGCAGAGAACCATTTCCAGGCTGAGACAGACCCAAAGCTTCTGTCAGACAGTTCATAGAATTGGCGGTGAACATACCGGAGCAGGAACCGCAGGTAGGACAACCGTGGATTTCCGCCTGCTTGATTTCCTCATCGGTGTATTTAGGATCCGCTGCCATGACCATAATATCAATCAGATCAAGTTTACTGTGATCAGCCACCTTAACCTGACCTACCTCCATAGGACCGCCGGAAACGAAAATGGTAGGAATATTCAGACGCATTGCTGCCAGCAGCATACCAGGAGTAACCTTGTCACAGTTGGAAATGCAGACAAGAGCATCAGCACAGTGTGCACGGCACATATATTCCACAGAATCGGCGATAATTTCACGGCTTGGAAGAGAGTACAGCATACCGTCATGACCCATGGCAATACCATCATCTACAGCAATAGTATCGAATTCCTTTGCCACAGCACCGTTTCGCTCAATTTCTTCCTTAACTAGCTGACCTACATCATGTAAATGAACATGACCTGGAACAAACTGGGTAAACGAATTTGCTATTGCAATAATCGGTTTATTAATGTCCTCGTCTTTTGTTCCTGTTGCTCGCCACAGTGCACGGGCACCTGCCATATTACGGCCCTGGGTAGAAACGTATGAACGATACTTAGGCATAGTAATCTCCTAATTAAAAAAAATAGCCTATTATCAGAAATAAGCTTCAAAAAAAATAAAAAAGGGAAATTAACCATGAATCTCCCTTCCCGGCATGTTCACCCTACTTGGATACAGGGGTCAGCCAATGATATCTGTCCTCTACCTTTCCATGAACATAATCAAAGAAAGTATTCTGCAGACGTTCTGTAACCGGTCCTCTGTGACCTTCACCGACCTGGCAGTGATCAACTGAGCGAATCGGAGTGATTTCTGCAGCAGTTCCCGAGAAGAATACTTCATCAGCAAGGTACAGAGCCTCACGAGGAAGCAGTTCCTCCTTTACTGTATAGCCAAGATCACGGGCAAGAGTAATGATGCAGTCTCTGGTTATACCAGGCAAAATCGAACTTGTTACAGGTGATGTGTAAATTACATTATCACGAACAATGAATACATTCTCTCCAGATCCTTCAGCAATGTATCCGTCTACATTCAGTGCTATACCTTCAGAAAATCCGTTGCGGTGAGCCTCTCTTGCAATGAGAAGAGAAGAAAGATAGTTACCGCCGGCCTTGGCTGCGGTAGGGATGGTATTAGGGGCAAGACGGTTCCATGATGAAACACAAACATCAATACCGTTACGAAGACCCTCTTCACCAAGGTATGCACCCCAAGGTACCGCACCGATCATTACCTCAACCTTGTCTGACTTTGGCATAACACCGAGGCCTACGTTGCCGATGAAAGCAAGAGGTCTCAAATATCCTGACTTCAGGTTGTTTTCAACAATAACCCTGGCACAGGCATCAGCAATCTCTTCCTGAGTATAAGGAATGTTCATCCAGTAAATCTTTGCAGAATTGAAAAATCTCTGCATATGCTCCTTGAGACGGAAAATTTTAGTGCCGTCTTCCGTATCATAGGCTCTAATACCCTCAAATACGGAAGAACCGTAATGTAGAGCATGAGTCATAACATGAACTTGAGCCTTATCCCATTCAACAAGTTCTCCATTAAACCAGATATACTTAGTCGTTTCTGCCATTGTATAACCCTGTACTTTTCAATTAACTTAAAAACCTATTGCTACCGGATAAACCGGTATGCACCAAAAATGCTACTCGGACCTATACAAAATCCAACGATTTCAAATCTTCCACAAATCTCAAAACAAATCCGATACACAATAAAAAATTACTTTGCTTATTTTAATCTAACAGCAGTACTATGTTTATTATTTTCAAACGCAAAACCAAAAATAACAGCCGCTAATGAAGCCTTTACCAGAATACCGCTGCAAGTCACCCATCACCAAAGGTAACAGTTTTCCAAGAGTAGTGAGTCCCTATCCAGGAAGTTTGATACTCTATTTTCAACTAGATCTGACAATCCATACTCCTACAGGAGTATCAGACATCTCGTCTCTGCCAGGGAAGGATCCATATCATCAAAGCTACCTTTACGCACGAATGCTGGTTTAAGGTCGTTCGTATACTTTCACTCGGAAGTAACGTTTTTCTGCTCGCAACTTGTACATTGCCTCTGATAATCTCAAGACCGTATAAACAGCTTTCAGTCTTTAAACTCTTTGCTTAAGCAGCATCTGCAATTCTCTAACTGATGGATAGTAACATATTTACAGAATTCATTCAAATTACAGTCTCCTCAGCATAATGCTCGCATACTTGAGGCATGATTGAGCTGAAATTTGACAATATAAAGATTGCAAATCATTACCGTAAAAAAAACACCGAAACAATACGATGCATCGGTGCTTTAAAACAATACCTTAATTTTTATCCTGCTATTTGGATATCGGAAGATTATCCTTCTCAAGGAGGAATTTAATCAGAGACATAACCTCATCCTTTTCAGCCTTAAGGATAATATACTTATGATTAATCATAAGTGTTGGAACACCTCGGACTTCAGCCCTGTCCAACTCAGCATTATAGGCAGCGACCTGACTTACAACCACAAAACTGTCAAAAGTTTCGAGGAACTGCTGTTTATCAGCTCCGATATAGGCAACAATGTCACCTAATGCTTCAGGATTATAGTCCGTCTTATGCATCTGATGAATCTGATTGAACAATTCATCGCTGAATCTTTCCTCTACACCCATAATCTTAGCTGCAGCAAAAGCTTTCTGTGACATCGGACCCATATCACCGCCTAAAAATGCTACCGGATTAATATTGATCTTAACATTAGGAAAATTTGTTCTAATCTGATGCAGAATTGAACGAAACATAAAACAGTGACCACAGTAGAAAGACATAAACTCAGTTATTTCCTGTGATTCAGACAGCTGATTTGCTTCCACTACTCTGTAATGCTCTCCTTCCTTAAACTGAACATCTTCAGCCAAAACTGAAGTGACCATAAAACAGGAAAGAATCATTCCGCAAAGAGATTTAATAAATTTAGTCATATCATCCTCAAACCAAAAAGTATCTACAAATATGCTTTCAACTGAAAAAAATCTCAAAGTAAAACATCAGTTTCAAAAGCCGGAGATAATCAATTAAACTGACAATCTGCAAAACAAATATGTTCCGCTTAATTAAAAATTTATCAAAAGTTTTCTTTTACTTTATTTCATCCCATTTGGAAACGCTGGCATATAACTCGGCAGGGTCACCCTTCTTGACAGGTATATCTCCAACAACAGATCTAAAATAGGATCTGAGCATAGTATTGGAAAATCCCATATATTTCGCCCGTCTCAAAACGTCTGTAACATCAGTCCGCGTAATTTTAATTTCCTTTGCATCAGCAAATAAAGGGGCATTGTAAATCTTTTTCATTGAAAGAAAAGCCATTGCCATGCATACAAAACAAAACGCCCTAATTCGAATTGCATACCAAGGAAGACTATACAGAAATTCCGTTGCATAAAGAAGGTGACCTAACGTAACAGAAACCTTCTCTCTGATAAAGTCGATTCGGGTCTGCTGATCCATGGACATTATGAAATTCCTAACTTCCTCAGGATCATTGTGATTGTGTATACTAAGAGGGAGCCAGCATACTCCTCTTTTAGCATCATCCCAAATATCCTTAAGAATATTTGTCATCTGAAGACCTTCACCAAAACAAACGGAAAGTTGCTTAACGCGGCTATAATTCTTCGCAAATGGTTTGCATCGAATCATAAAAAGTTCAGCAAGCATTTCACCGACAACTCCGGCAACTGAATAACAGTAGACATCAAGATCATGCTGATCAGTAATTACATCATTCGCCTGCTGTCGCGACATTCCGTCACTCATGATCGCAAGAGTACGGGTAATTACAGATGATATATTTGCAGGAAAAGAATTCAATCTTTCAACGACATCAGGCAATTCCGCAACCAGATCCAGCTCGTAGGTATTATTTGAACCGACAAGCTTTGGGCGAAGCTCTGCCGTAAACTCTTTTACGTCAATTTGACCTTTGACAGCCTTGACAAACTCGCCCATATACTTAATTTTATCCTCATGGGATAAAGCCGGATCATCTTCGATGGTATCGCATATGCGACAAAGCAGATAAGCCATTCCCACATAATCCTCAAGAGGCATACTTAACAGAGGTATAGTTAGAGCAAAAGTTCTAGAAACTAACTGAAGGTGTTCTTTTTGGCGGTTAAATGAAAGCATAATAAATCCACTTTATAGTAATGAGCAAATAATACCACAAGGTACAGCATGCATAAATTACAAACAAAAAAAAAGCAGGCATCAAGCCTGCTGATTATATTGTAAGTGGCGGAACGGACGGGGCTCGAACCCGCGACCTCCTGCGTGACAGGCAGGCGTTCTAACCAAGCTGAACTACCGCTCCGCGAAAGGGGTGCCTGACAATTACCTACTCTGACATGGCGAGAAGCCACACGACCATCGGCGCAACGACATTTCACTTCTGTGTTCGGAATGGGAACAGGTGGTACTGACGCGCTATTGCTGTCAGGCGA